>DAIUKI010000259.1:0-4585 GCA_036848255.1 Bacteroidales bacterium
TCTGACAATGCATAATATCTGTGGTGGGTGCGGACTGGGAGGTAATCCCTATCGTGACGGATCGTATGAGTATTATATTAACGAAAAACGAATCGATAACGACCCCAAAGGGGTTGCACCGTTTATTCTGGCAGCTATAGAATTGGATAAATAGCTAATAATTTTTAAATTTCAAATAAACGACGGATGTGTCTGTTATAGATATTATCGAAGACGCATTCTGAGACGACTTCTTCATGTTCCTCGAGCAGCCTGAAGTAAATATCCATCTTCTGGGCTGCCAGCTTGTACGCCACATGAATCAGCTGCCTCATATTGGGATTATAATCCGGATTGTCCTGATCGTGCCTCAGTGATGATGCAAACTTCCTTCCGTTCCAGACTGAGACCTCTCCCGCAGATGGAAGCGCATTGGCATCTATGTCAATCACATCAGAGTAGGGAGCGCATAATTCATCGATTTTCTCAAGCGATTTAATATAGATTTTCTTAGCAAAATCAAGGCCTTCGCCCCCGGCTTCCGCAAGCCCGATAACCTCTTCGAGCCATGTTGTACCGGCAGTCTTAAGGTGAACACCCTTGTTGTGCTTTTTAAGCAACGAACCGATATGAGGATATATGGCAAACTTATCAGATCCGGAATGGACGCTTATCTTGAGATTATCAGGGAGTCCGAATTCATTGACTGCCAGGGCAACAATCATCAGGTCCTCTTCAAATTCCGATGAAAATTTCAGGGGATCTCCCGCATAGTCCACTCCCTTGTTGAATCTTCCCGAGAATTTGGGTGCAATTGTCTGGAGAGGAACTCCCTCATTACCAAGCATATTCAGAATAAAAAATAATTCAACCGGTGTCTGAAGCTGAGCCACTTCATCCATCGATACTTCAGTAACGAAATTTCCGGCTCCTTTAGATATCTCTATCTTTCTGTAAATTTCTCCGGCTTTTTTTGCAGCGAAAAGGTATTTTTCAGCAATACCGGCAAGTTGTTTCTCAGAGCATTTTATCGCTTTTTTGATTCCCGGGACTTCCAGCCTGCCGGTGTATTTACCGGCAGTATTGATGAATGAGATGATTTCGGAATCATCGGCACGCTTCCCGATATAGGATGCTACATCAATTGTAAAAAAATCTGAACTACTTAAGAATTTATCAACCGATTCCAGGTTTATGTGATCGGCATCCACGAAATACGGCATTTTAAATCCCGCGGCCCTGGTGACGGAATCTGCTTCCTTCCTGACGTCAGACGGCTGGGTGCCGATTATCATATGCTCCCTGTTCGACTTGTTCCAGACTGGTGTGATGTCAATGTTTTTTTTTCCGGCTTCAATGATCGCTTTAAGTTGGGCATGTCCCTGGTGCCCGAACCTGTCGCCCAATCCGATTGAATATTTCCCCAGTTTCTTCATATTTGAATTTTTAAGTGCTGATTGTCAGGATCAAAGTTCGATTTTCTTCCATTTCGGAACAAGAAAATGCATTACTGCCCAGGCGATAAGGTATGCGACCGCACAAAATACAAATATAAGTGTATAGGCGGTTGTCATATTTCCCTGCACTATTGGTACCTGAATGGCTTTTAACTGATCAAACATAACCGGATCAACCGATTGGATCTGTTGTACTACTTCTACAGGCAGATTAGTCAGCTCGACCTTATCAAGGTTTATTACGTCATCGTATTTGTTAACCAGAGTCATCGATCTGATTTTTTCAACAAAATCGCCGAGGTTTTGTATCTGCGCTTCAGCCCACGATTTTGCAATACCGGCACTGCGGTAACCATCGAAAACCCATCCTGATATTTTATTCACAAAAATACCTCCAAATCCTCCGGCCATTCCGCCTATACCAGTTACGCTTCCGACTGCCTTTTTTGGAAACATATCCGACACTGTTGTAAATATATTTGCCGACCAGGCCTGATGGGCCGCGACTCCGATTCCGATGAAAAGAACCGGCATCCAGTAACTGATTCCGCCAAGGGGCTGTGCAAGCAGGACAAGCAGCGGAGCCAAAGCAATCAGCCGCATGGCTTTCATACGTCCGGCATAGGGTTCATATCCCTTTTTTATGAAGTACATCGGAAACAATCCTCCGGTAATACTGCCAACGGTCGACAAAGTATACAGGACAGCCAGGGGAAATGCGACCTGCAATCCTGTCATCCCGTATTGAGCCTTAAGATATGCAGGCAGCCAGAACAAATAAAACCACCAAACGCCATCGGTCATGAATTTTCCAAAGCTGAATGCCCATGTCTGCTTGAATTTCAGAAGTTTAAACCATTGAATATTTGCCTTGATCTCTGGAACATTATTTACCGATTCTTCCGTATTATCCGAATGGATGTAATCAAATTCCGCTTTCCCAACGCGTTTGCTTTTGGAAGGAATTTCATACAGCCAAAACCAGAAAATGAGCCATGAGAAACCAATGGCCCCGATAATTAAAAACGCTGCCTCCCAGCCAAGATGCTTAACGATCCATGGGACGACAAGAGGCGCAAGAATGGCACCGATATTGGTACCTGAATTAAATAACCCGGTAGCCAGCGCTCTTTCTTTCTTGGGGAACCATTCTGCTACAGTCTTGATGGCAGCCGGGAAGTTGCCGGATTCACCAAATCCGAGCAATCCGCGGGCTATCATAAAACCTCCCGTGCCTCTCGCCAGGGCATGCGACATTGCGGCCAACGACCAGACGATAAGCGACCATGCATATCCCATTTTAGTGCCCAGCCAGTCAATCAGCCGTCCGGCAAAAAGCATTGAAATGGCATATACAAACTGAAATACCGAGACAATATTGGCGTAATCGGAATCGCTCCAGTTAAACTGAACCTCAAGATTATCCTTCAGCAAACTAAGTACCTGTCTGTCCAGATAGTTCACAGTTGTTGCAAAGAATACCAGTGCACATATAGTCCATCTGTATTTTCCGATCTTCTTATTAAGTTCGACCATTTTTGGTTAGGTTGTTTAAGGAATTACACATTATAAGTTGTTGAGGCTGTTGTTCCGCCGCGGCCCGTCCAGTTCGTATGGAAGAATTCACCTCTTGGCTTGTCAAGTCGTTCATAGGTATGAGCACCAAAGTAATCACGCTGGGCCTGAAGGAGGTTGGCAGGAAGTTTTTCACAGCGGTAGCCGTCAAAATATCCAAGTGCGGAGGAAATTGCAGGGACAGGTATCCCGTTTACGGCGGCAGATGAAACTATGTTTCTCCAGCCACTCTGTGCCTTCTCCACTTTTTCCTTAAAGAAAGGATCAAGAAGCAGGTTGTCAAGAGATGGATTATTGTCGAATGCTTCCTTGATTTTTCCCAGGAACGCTGATCTGATAATACATCCTCCCCTCCACATCAGGGCAATCCCTCCGTAATTCAGATCCCATTTGTACTCTTCTGCCGCAGATCTCAAAAGTGTGTATCCCTGTGCGTATGAGACTATTTTCGATGCATACAGCGCATCTTTCAGATCGTTGATAAATTTTGTTTTGTCGGCAGGGATGGAAAGCACCGGACCATGCAGGACTTTTGATGCCTTTACCCTTTCTTCCTTCACAGCCGAGAGGCACCTCGAAAATACCGCTTCCCCGATAAGTGTCAGGGGTATTCCCTGATCGAGGGCTGTTACAGCCGTCCATTTGCCGGTCCCTTTTTGTCCGGCTGTGTCAAGGATCTTATCTACAAGCGGTTTTCCATCAGTATCACTGAATGCGAGAATGTCGCGCGTGATTTCAATGAGGTAACTGTCGAGATCGCCTTCATTCCATCCTTTAAATACGAGATGCATTTCACCGGCGGTCATTTTAAGCAGATCCCTCATAATCTGGTACGCTTCACAAATCAGCTGCATATCTCCGTATTCGATCCCATTGTGGACCATTTTTACAAAGTGGCCGGCTCCGTTTTCGCCAACCCAGTCACAGCATGGAGTTCCATTATCCACTTTTGCCGCAATAGCCTGGAAAATCGGTTTTACTTCGGGCCATGCTGCCTTCGAACCGCCGGGCATTATCGAGGGACCCAGAAGTGCGCCTTCCTCGCCACCCGAAACACCGGTTCCTATATAGAGCAAGCCCTTGCTTTCAACATAAGAGGTACGCCTGATTGTGTCGGGAAAATGGGTATTTCCCCCGTCAATTATTATATCGCCCTTCTCAAGATGAGGGATAAGGGTGTTGATCATTTCATCCACGGCTTTACCTGCCTTGACCATGATCATTATTTTCCTGGGTCTCTTCAGTGTTTTGATGAGCTCCTCAATTGAATGAGCTCCGATGATCTTTTTTCCTTTTGCCCTGCCTGCAAGAAAATCATCGACTTTCTGCACTGTCCTGTTATAAACGGTAACCTGAAAGCCTTTGCTCTCCATGTTGAGCACAAGATTTTCGCCCATCACCGCTAATCCTATTAATCCGATATCCGATTGTTTATCCATGGTTGATTAGTTAGTTTATAATTTAATGTTTCTGGTTGCTAGTTACTTGTTGCTTGTTCCTGGAAGCTTGTTGATTTTAACCAGCACCCAGCATCCAGCAACTTATTTTTTATAATACTCTTTAACGACCTGGTC
>DAIUKI010000260.1:0-4584 GCA_036848255.1 Bacteroidales bacterium
AAGAGGCTCGTATGGCTGTGGAAGTGAATCCATAAGCCGTATTGAAGCAACTTCATATTCAGGGGTGAACCAGGGATCACTGAAGGGTCCGAATTTCAGACTGACCTTTATGATGTCTTCCGGAGCGAGCCGGTTTCCTGTAATCGTTCCTTTCAGCTGACGGGGTGAACGCGGAATAAATATCTCCTGTGCATCAAGATAGCTTAAGGGGAATACCACTTTGGTTTTAAGCATTGGATTTATTCCCAGAAGGCATGAGAGCCAGGGAGCCTCTTTTTGCGTCTCAGCCACTTCACCGCTCTGCAGTACTATTTTTTCGGACGACCTGTCTGTCTTCTTAAAGAATTCCAGGGTTATCACACCGCTGTAGTCATTGTTCCCGAATATTTCAAAAACAAAATAATTTGCTTCCATCCAGCTTCCGGCATCGCCTGTTTTCCAGATTGTCACAGCTGTATTTTCTGCTTTAGGCTTCACTTTCAGTACAGAGCCTGTAAATCCCTTTCCCTCTTCAATAGTACAGATCCCGGAATTTGAAGCTGCAATTCTTTTAATATTGAAATCCTGGTCCCTGTCCTTTAATGGTTCCGAGCAGGATGACGGGAAAAATAATACAACCAGTAATCCGGTTTTCAGAATCGACACTGTCAGTTTTTTCATTTGATTGATTTATTAAGTGTAGTTTAATCGATTGTTCATCCTTTGTGATTTCCTTCGTTTCCTTTGTGGTTAAGTGAATTAGTCTTTTACCACAAAGGACACTAAGGTTAACACTAAGGTACACAAAGGTCTTTTAAGACAACCTCAAATTTTCACACGCTACACGTTTTTCATTCTCAAATAGTAAAAGCTAAAGTACAAAAAAACCGCAAAGCTTCAATGCCTTGCGGTTTTTAAAAGGTAATAAAACCTGCTGGTTATTTTTTGTCGTAAACCATTGTGGTTTTCCGGTCACCGTTCGGGGTAGTCATTGTGCTGACCCTTGAAAGAACTGTCGGACTCGTCAGACTCCATACTTCGGTTGTTTTCATTTCCGTGGTTTGACCGTCACGCTCGAAACTTCTGGTAGTCACAATTGTAAGAGACTTGCCGTCAGCTGACCAGGTAGCAGTTGATTTGCTTTCGCCCCTTGCAGTTGTATTTACACTTACTTTACCATCAAGGGTGTACTTGCTTGTTGTAGTCATAGCCTCACCATTCTGATTGGTACGTGTACTCTCAACTGTCAGGGTGTTAGCATCCTGTGTTGCCTTAAAGTCTCCGCCGCCACCCATCCTTTGACCACCACCGCCTTGCGGAGCATCGCCAAGATTGCTCTTTTCTGCATTAAAAGCCCAGGTACCGGCAAAATTAGCCTTTGAGCCCTGAGCATTCAGTGCCAGAGGCATACAAAGGAAAGCAAAAACCACTGTGAAAGACAGTATTTGCATAGTAAAATTTTTCTTCATCTTAAATGAGATTAATTGGTTTGTAATAATAGACAATTGATCAAAGGTAAATATTCCGTTTTATTCCTTTTATCTTAAAGATATCCTGTTTTGGTTTTTTCAGAATTTTTAACATTACTTCCCTGACAGAGACCTGTTGAGGTGAATAATCATATTAAAGGTTAAGAAAATTCTTTTGTCGTTATTTTGAATCAAAAAAAAATCGGGTATAAAGAGATGAATTAATCAATCCAATTCTTTAAATTTGATAAACAAGTTCTTAGCGTCCTATGCGGTTAATGGATTTTAACTTTACATATAACTCCGGCTTGTATTCAAATAATTTGATCAAACAATAACTAATAAATCCAAAATGTCAACTTCAAAAAAAATCAACCGGCGCGAATTCCTGGGATCAGCTGCAGCTGCATCCCTGGCAATGACAATTGTACCCAGGCAGGTTCTTGGCGGACCTGGCTATGTGGCTCCAAGCGACAAGCTTACTCTTGGATATATCGGGTGCGGCACCCAGGGTATGAGAGAAATGACGGGACTTATCGCTAATCCCAATCTCCAGATGGTTGCAGTTGCTGATCCCAACAAATTTACAACCGACTATATTGACTGGTCGCTTAACGGGATCAGGAACAATATCCGGACCGCCCTGCAGGATAAAACGTGGGGCGAAAAGTTTAAGGGGATTCCCGGGGGAAGAGATATAGGGCAGGAATTCATCAATAAGTATTATGCAAAATCAAAGGATATGGGAAGCTACAAGGGATGCTCCTCATATGCTGATTTCAGGGAACTGCTTGAAAAGGAAAAGGATATTGATGCAATTAAGATAATGACTCCCGATCATCTCCATGCAACTGTTGCAATTGCCTCAATGAAAAAAGGTATGCATGTGGTTACTCACAAACCGATTGCCAACAGGATTCAGGAAGGGAGGCTAACCATCGAGACTGCAAGGAAAACAGGACTAAGCACCCATCTTCTTGCATGGAGCAAAAGACCTGGGTATGATGTTGCAAAAAACTGGATCAAGGCTGGCTTTATCGGAACACTTAAGGAAATTCACAACTGGTCGAACAGGCCAATGTGGCCGCAGTGGCAGGAAATTCCTGCCGATAAACCTCCGGTACCCAAGGGATTAGACTGGTCGCTATGGCTTGGTCCGGTACCGGATCGTCCCTATCATCCGAATTTCACTCATGCAGTTTTCCGCGGATGGTACGATTTCGGAGGCGGCAGTATTGCCGATATGGGCCATTACAGCCTGTTTCCTCTCTTCCTTGCCTTCGGTATTGATAAACCTGCCACAAGTGCAGAAGCCAATGCGACAACAACATGCACTATCCGTGAAAACGTTTCAGTCGGGGTTGAGAATAATGTTGGCTTCCCCCTCTCCTGCATGATCCGCTTCCAGATGCCCGCTCAGGCTGAACTTCCGGCTTTTGAGCTATTCTGGTACGACGGAGGAATGAAGCCATTCGTTCCTGACGAACTAAGATCAGCCGGAAAAACATTGCCACGAGAGGGAATGATGTTTGTCGGCGATACAGGCAAAATAATTGCAGGCTTCCGGGGTGAAAATCCCGTTCTGGTTCCCGAAAGTAAAATGAAATACCTCATAAAAGAAGAAAACAGTGAAGAAGAGGGCTACAGAGGCGACGATGTATGGATCAATGCATTTATGAATAAAACCCAGACACCCGGCAGTTTCCTGTTGGCCGGACCTGTTACAGAGACCATAAACCTGGGAGCAATAGCCCTTCGGGCAGGAAAAACAGTTGAGTATGATACTGCTAGTATGAAAATTACAAATCTCCCTGATGCAAATAAATATCTGACAAGGGAATACAGACCCGGCTGGGAACTTTGATTCCGGTTTGAAGATTTAAAGATTTTTCATATCTTGCAGCCCGTTATTAAATGAATTAATTAAAATACATCAAGAGATATGATAAGAAAGATTTTTTCACTGTCAGTAATTGCATTACTTGTAATGTCATGCGGCAACAATTCAAAGAAGGATGTCTCCCTGAACGGAGGCGCTCCTGAATCTGTCAAAGTTGAATTTGCTTCACTTATTTCTGATCCTTCTGAATATGTGGGAAAGAACATAAGTGTTGAAGGCAAGGTGGTTCATGTCTGCACTCACAGCGGCAAGAAATTATTCATTACGGGTGAAAATCCTGATGTAAGGCTTTATATCCAGGCCGGTGAAGAAATGCCCAAGTTCCCTATGGATCTGCTGGGCAGTGAAATAGTGGTTGAGGGGACACTTACTCAGCCGGTTGCAGCAACCGAAGCCGTAGGAGCTATGCAAGAAGGAGAAGGCATGATGGCAGCTGAAGGCGTTGCATCGGTAGTAGGAGCTGATACATGCGAAACAGCGAAGGCGCTTGCATCACAGCCTGCTCTGGCGGATCTGATGATGATCTATACCAGGCATAAGGTAAAGTAAATGCTTTCAAGAAAATAATTTAAAAGGTCAGCCTGAAACTGACCTTTTTCAATTTCAATTTTATGAATCTTGCAAAATTTAACAGGGTAACTCACCGTGACATAGGGTATCTTATTGCGGGTCTTACAATAATCTATGCGATTTCCGGGATTGCCCTGAATCACAAGCATGACTGGAATCCGAATTACATCATTGAGAATAAGGAGTTTAATACAGAGGTGACTTTTACCAGGGAAACTCTCGATAAAGAAACCGCACAGGATATCCTGAGAAAGGTACCAGGGGATCTGGAATACAAGACCTGGTATTTCCCGGCAGGCGATATCCTTACAATCTTTGTTGAAGGTGGTTCTGTAAGGATCAATACAAAATCAGGTAAAGGCACAATAGAAAGAATAAGCAAGAGGCCGCTTTTCTACCAGATCAATTTTCTGCACTATAATCCCGGGAGATGGTGGAAATATTTCAGCGATGTATTCTGTGCGGCACTCATTTTTGTTACAATCACCGGATTATTGCTCGTAAAGGGGAAAAATGGTATTACCCGAAGGGGTGCGGTTCTGACGGCATTAGGGATAATATTACCGTTGGTGTTTCTGTTTATATATTGAAAGGCGACGGGCGACGGGCGACGGGCGACAGGTCATCCGACCGCTGGCGCGGATTTAGCGAAGCGTAATCCGTGCC
>DAIUKI010000261.1:0-4580 GCA_036848255.1 Bacteroidales bacterium
GATTCATGACTGCTGATCCCAGAAAGGTTGAAAAAGCCTATGCTATCGAGTCACTAACTTATTCAGAAGCAATCGAGCTATCGCACTTTGGTGCAAAAGTGATCTATACTCCTACCTTGCGTCCAGTCTATAAAAAGCTGATCCCTGTGGTCATCAGGAACTCTTTCAACCCTGAAGCCAAGGGGACAATCATAAGTGAAAAATCCTCCAACGGTAGCAAAAGTCCGATAAAGGGGATCTCTTCCATCGATCATATCGACCTGATTACATTGCAGGGGCCATCGATGGTTGGGGTGACCGGTACTTCAATGAGGCTTTTCGGATCACTTGCCAGCCGCAATGTGAATATCATTCTGATCACTCAGGCATCATCCGAATATTCAATAACGTTTGCAGTCAATCCTCCTGATTCTAAAAAGGCAGTAGAATCAATTAACCAGGAATTTGAAAGGGAGATTGCATTCAAGAAGGAGCTTAAGATAGTTATAGAAAAGGATCTCTCGATAATTGCAATTGTAGGTGAAAGGATGAAGAATACACCGGGAATCTCAGCCACTCTTTTCAGATCGCTGGGACGGAATGGCATAAATGTCATTGCAACGGCCCAGGGTTCCTCAGAGCTGAATATTTCGGTGGTTATCAAAAACGAGAGCCTTAAGAAGGCGCTTAACGTAATTCATGACGGTTTTTTCCTTTCAAAATACAAGGAGCTGCATCTGTTCCTCGCAGGTACAGGATTCGTGGGATCGAGCCTTATCGCCCAGCTTCAGAAACAACGTGAGACACTCCTGAAGGAGCACAACCTGAACATCAATCTTCTCGGAATTACAAATTCAAGGAAGATGCTGCTGGGAACTAAACCAATCCCACTTGAAACCTGTAGGGAATTATTGGACAGCAGTGGTGAAAAAAGCGATATTGATGCATTCATAAGTCAGGTTACAAAGCTGAACCTGCGCAATTCAGTTTTTGTCGATTGCACAGCTGATGCCAGGGTGGCTACTTCATATAAGGATGCACTGGAAAAATATGTTTCGGTAGTAACTGCAAGCAAGATCGCCTGCTCTTCCGCATATTCATATTATCACCTCCTGAAATCGATTGCAAACGACAGAGGTGTTCGTTTCATGTACGAGACCACTGTGGGTGCGGGCCTGCCAATAATAAAAACAATAAATGACCTTGTCGTAAGCGGTGATAAAATATTAAGGATAGAAGCTGTTCTTTCGGGGACGCTGAATTTCATCTTCAATACCCTTGGACCCGACATGCCGCTGAGCAAAACAATCAGAATAGCAAAAGAAAAAGGCATCTCCGAACCTGATCCGAGAATCGACCTGAGCGGTATTGACGTCGTCAGAAAAATACTTATCCTGTCACGTGAAGCAGGTTACAATATTGAGAAGGAAGATGTGATCGTGAAAAGATTCCTCCCTGAAGAATGCTTTGAAGGTGACCTTGATAGTTTCTACAACAAAGTATCACAGTATGATGAGGAATTTGAAAGACAGAGGAAGGAGCTTGTAAAAGAGAATAAAAAATGGCGGTTCTTTGCATCAATGGCCCACGGCAAAGCCAAAGTTGAACTTATTTCAGTCGGTTCAACCCACCCCACATTCGATCTGGAAGGGAGCAACAACATCGTTTTACTTACCACTGAAAGATACTGCGAACTTCCCATGGTGATAAAAGGCTATGGAGCAGGTGCTGATGTTACTGCAGCAGGTGTCTTTGCCGATATCATGAGAGTTGTGAACGTTTAGGAAAAAGGTATTGGAAGCTGAAACACTATATTATTCAACCAACCTGAATGCTCCTGACGTCACGTTCAGGGAGGCTCTGCTTAAAGGCCTTGCACCTGATGGCGGACTCTATATGCCCCTCCGTCTTCCCAATTTCACTGCCCGGGAACTCGAAGAAATTTCTGAAGTATCATATCCGGATCTGGCATCCCAAATCCTTGGAAGGATCATAGGAAATGAGATCAGCAGTGATGATCTGGAAAATATCTGCAGTGAGATCTATAATTTCACCGTTCCCATAGAAAGTATATCAGATGGGAAATATCTGATGCGGCTTGATCAGGGGCCCACATCATCGTTCAAGGATTTTGCCGCGCTTCTTATGGGAAGGCTGATGCAATATTTTCTCAGGCTTGATGATAGGCATATAACTATTCTCACCGCAACATCGGGTGATACCGGAAGCGCTGTTGCCAATGCGTTTCACGGACTGGAAAATATAAGGGTTGTCATTCTGTTCCCACCAGGTGAGGTTACAAATCTGCAGAGAAAGCAAATGACAACCTTTCATGATAACATACAGGCAATAGAGATTGACGGAAAGTTTGATGATTGTCAGCGGCTGGTCAAGATGGCATTCATGGATCCTGCGTTATCCGGGATAAACCTCTCTTCGGCAAATTCGATAAACGTTGGAAGGCTTCTGCCACAATCAGTCTATTATTTCCATGCGTGGGCAGTCATATCCGGCAAACCCGGCGATCAGCTTACCTTCAGTGTCCCTTGCGGCAACTTCGGGAACCTTACCGCAGGACTTTTAGCCCGGAACATGGGACTGCCAATAAAGAGGTTTGTTATTGCAACAAATGAAAACGACGAAGTGCCTTTGTTTCTGAAAAATGGAGAATATGTACCGGTATCACCGTCAAGAAATTGCATATCAAGCGCCATGAATGTGGGACATCCGAGCAACCTGTCAAGGATAATTTCAATGTATGACGGAAGAATGGATGAAAAGGGGAAAATAATTCGGCCGCCTGACATCAGAAGGATGAAAAAGGATTTTTTTGCCACAAGCATTTCCGATGCCAGAACAAGGGAAACCATCCGCTCCTTTTACAATCGATACGGGAAGATGCTTGAACCTCATGGAGCTGTCGCATGGGCCGGATTACTGGAATACATCGGGAACCATCCTGAAAGCAGCGGGGATAACTGTGTTTGTCTTGAGACCGCTCATCCTGGGAAATTCCGTGAGGAGATCAAAAACATTCTCAATATTGAACCGTTACTTCCCGATTCACTCTACAGGATTGAATCCCGAACAGAAGAATACATATCTTTAGAAAATAATTACGATCTGCTTAAGAAGTTTATAATTCAGAATTACTAATATTTAATTGTTGTAAGAAATGTATATACTTTGCAGTGATCTTGAAGGGGTGCTTGTTCCCGAGGTGTGGATAAATGTTGCAAGATGGACAGGTATAGATGAATTAAAGCTTACAACCCGCGATATCAGCGATTATAACGCATTGATGAAGCGAAGGCTCGAGATCCTTAAGCAGCATGGAATAACAATCAATGATATCCAGAAAGTAATATCCCTCCTTGAACTGATACCGGGGGCACTCGATTTTGTTGACTGGCTCCATGGCCGTGTACAGATGGTTGTGGTTTCAGATACTTTCAGGGAATTTGCTGATCCGATTCTTGAGAAAATGGGATGGCCGGTATTGTTCTGCCACCATCTTACAATAGATAAGGAGGGCAACATAACCGATTTTAACCTCCGGCAGAACGAGGCGAAGAAAAGGGTAGTCGAAGCCTTGCAGAATCTGAATTTCAAGGTTATCGCCATTGGTGATTCATATAATGATGTCTCAATGCTTCGCCAGGCACAACATGGGATCCTCTACAGGCCGCCGCAGAATGTAATTGACGATAATCCGGACATCAGGTTTGTAAACTCATATTCACAGCTCAAAAACCTTGTTTCGGGAATACTTGAAGAGGACAATCTATAGTTTTATT
This sequence comes from Bacteroidales bacterium, assembly GCA_036848255.1. Classification (GTDB taxonomy): domain Bacteria; phylum Bacteroidota; class Bacteroidia; order Bacteroidales; family VadinHA17; genus LD21. Next base: position 3,777 of record DAIUKI010000261.1, read on the forward strand.
CCGATATTTACAATCGTCAAATTATTGTTGCATGAAAAAAATAGGACTTCTCCTGGTACTGGTTTCATGTTTTATATCTGTCAATTCGCAGGAATTGTCAGAAGGTGGTATAGTCAATGCCATGCATACCATTTCAAGCCACGACCTTTTTAATTATGTTGAGATCCAGTGTGATGAAAAGTATCAGGGAAGGCTGACAGGAACGTCTGGGTACCAGGCTTGTGCAGAATGGCTCGCAGGTGAATTATCTGAATGGGGCATTTCTCCTGCTGGAGAAAACGGAACTTGGTTTCAGTGGTTCAAAGTACCGTATACACTCGTGCTTCCTGATTGCGGGGTTACTCTTAAAATACCGGTAAAAAATGGACATGATATCCTGAAAGACTATAAATATGTTACTGAATTTATGCCGGGATCAACGTCAGCGAATGGCGAAATAACAGCTGAAGTTGTGTATGCCGGATACGGGATAACAGCCCCTGAGCTTGGGTATGACGACTATAAGGGAATTGACGTGACAGGTAAGATTATTATGATCGAAAGGGAGGCTCCCGTTAACCCATCAGCAGGTGCCGGGAAATTTAATCCTTGGTATGAATATTCTTTCCACCAATATAAACTTGAAAATGCCGTAAAACATGGAGCTGCTGGAATGCTCTATAATTACGGGCCTATTGCAAATCCAAACAATGCCTACGATGAGAATCTTATTTATGTTCATGTAGGAGACTCGGTAGTAAAGGATATGTTTTCAGGAATTGGCAAAGAACACATGGAAATTGTTACCAATATTAATAAAACCCT
>DAIUKI010000262.1:0-4576 GCA_036848255.1 Bacteroidales bacterium
GGGAATGGGTGGAGGAATGCCTTATTAATAAGGAATAATATAATGGTTTATAATGTAGAGCCAGGTCTCAGACCTGGCTCTACATGTTTTACCCCCTTCCCCCTAAAGGGGGTTTAATCATTAGTTGAATTATTAAATCCCCTTCAGGGGATTTAGGGGCATATTTTTATATATTTGCACCTGTTTTCCAGATCTTTTGTTCAATGCACCGTATCCGTAATTTCTGTATCATAGCTCATATTGACCACGGTAAAAGTACCCTGGCTGACCGTCTTCTGGAAAAAACCAACACAATTACTGAAAGGGAATACCAGGATCAGATCCTTGACAACATGGATCTTGAAAGGGAGAGAGGCATCACCATCAAGAGCCATGCGATCCAGATGGAGTATGATCAGGATGGTGAAAGATATTACCTGAACCTAATAGATACTCCCGGACATGTCGATTTCTCCTATGAGGTTTCAAGGTCGATCGCAGCATGTGAGGGTGCACTTCTTGTAATTGATGCGACACAGGGAATCCAGGCACAGACAATTTCGAACCTGTACATGGCAATTGACCATAGTCTCGAGATAATCCCCGTCCTTAACAAGATGGATATGACGAATGCAATGCCCGAAGAGGTTAAAGACCAGATAGTTGACCTTGTAGGTTGTAAAAGGGAGGATATAATCGAAGCAAGCGCAAAAACAGGAATGGGCATCGACAGGATCCTGTATGAAATAGTAACCCGGATACCACCACCTGCCGGTAGTCCTGATGCTCCGCTGCAGGCATTGATCTTTGATTCGATATTCAATTCGTTCAGAGGAATAATTGCCTATTTCAAAATTATGAACGGTACGATCCGAAAGGGTGACCGGGTCAAATTTGTCAGTACAGGACATGAGTATAATGCCGAAGAAATCGGGGTGTTGAAGCTGAAACAGGATCCACGTGATGAGATGGGAGCTGGGGATGTCGGGTATATTATTTCAGGGATCAAGGTTTCCTCGGAAGTAAAGGTTGGCGATACAATAACTACTGTAAAGAATCCCTGCGACCAGGCCATTTCAGGATTTGAAGATGTAAAGCCGATGGTTTTTGCCGGAATGTACCCTGTTGACGCCGACGAATATGAGGACCTTCGGATCTCAATAGAGAAGCTTCAGCTGAATGATGCCTCGCTTACATTCATTCCGGAGTCGTCAGCTGCACTTGGATTTGGTTTCAGGTGTGGATTCCTTGGTCTTCTTCATATGGAGATCATTCAGGAACGACTTGATCGTGAATTTGACATGGATGTAATTACCACTGTCCCGAACGTATCGTTTAAGGTTTACACCACAAGGGGGGAGGAGGTTGATGTTCATAATCCTTCAGGAATGCCGGCTGTAAACTATATCGATCGTATTGAGGAACCATATATTGTTGCACAGGTAATCACGTTATCTGATTACGTGGGATCAATAATGAACCTGTGCATTGACAAAAGGGGAGTTTTGAAGAACCAGATTTATCTCACCCGCGACAGGGTGGAACTTACCTTTGAAATGCCTCTTTCGGAAATTGTATTTGATTTCTACGATAAGCTGAAAAGCATTTCCAAGGGATATGCCTCATTTGATTATTACTACACAAATTACCAGAAAGCCGATCTTGTCAGGCTGGATATACTTCTGAACGGGGAGATGGTGGATGCGCTTTCAACACTCATTTACCGGGGTCATGCCTATGATTTCGGGCGCAAAATGTGTGTAAAACTAAAGGAACTGATACCACGCCAGCAATTTGATATTGCTATCCAGGCGGCAATAGGTGCAAAAATAATTTCGAGGGAGACTGTCAAAGCCGTAAGGAAGGATGTAACTGCCAAATGTTATGGAGGTGATATCACCCGGAAAAGGAAGCTTCTTGAGAAGCAGAAGAAGGGAAAGAAACGGATGCGGCAGATAGGGAATGTTGAGGTCCCTCAGCAGGCCTTTCTTGCGGTGCTTAAGCTTGACTGAGATCTGCAGCCCGACTATTTTGACAATAAACTTTATTTTACCGGAACAGCTGGGATTAAAAAATTATTAATTTAGACACCGGGATTTTTGAAGGTTTCCTCATAAGAAACACCCTTCTATCTAACCTGGACTTTTACCCTGACCAATAAATACGGTCAGGGTATTTTTTAGCAGATAAGCCTGTAACCCCTTCCGTGGATATTCAGGATTCTGACAGCCGGATCTTTTTTCAGGTATTTCCTTAATCTTGTTATATAAACATCCATGCTTCTGGCATTGAAATAGTTATCGTCTATCCATATGCTCTTTAAGGCATAGTTGCGTTCAAGTATCTCGTTCCTGTGGCGGTACAACAATTCCAGAAGCTCCGATTCCTTCGTTGTAAGGCTTATTTGCTGGTCCCTGAAAGTGAGAAGTTGTCTTTTACTGTCGAGTAAATATTCCCCTATATGACTGAATTCTTCCTCTTTTTCGGTTACCGGACCCGTCGTTCTCCTGAGAATCGCTTCAATCCTGTACAGAAGTTCCTCCATATTAAAGGGTTTGGTAATATAGTCATCAGCTCCGGTTTTAAATCCTTCAATAATGTCATCCTCCTGGTTTTTGGCTGTCAGAAAAATTATAGGTATGACCGGATCAAGCTTCCTTACGGCTTTTGCCAGGGCAAGGCCATCCATTTCAGGCATCATTATATCGAGGATGCAGAGGTCGTATAAACCTGTCGAAAATGATTCCAGGGCCACTCTTCCGCTCACGAATAGAGTAGTCTCGTAATTTTTGGCTTCAAGATAATTCCTTAACAATGAGCCAAGATTGCTGTCGTCTTCAGCAAGCAGAATTCTTTTGTTCATTTATGTACGATTTGTGGGATGAAAATTATAAATTTTGAGCCTTTGCCGGTCTGGCTCTCAACTTTAATGGTTCCGTTATGTTCTTCCGTAATCTTTTTCACATAGCTCAATCCAAGTCCAAAACCCTTGACGTTATGGACATTACCTGAGTGCACACGGTAGAACTTGTCGAAGATCCTTTTGATATTCTCCTTGCTGATTCCAATGCCGTTGTCTTCGACTAAAATTACAAGGCCTTTTCTGTTATTACGTGTTGTTATTGTTATTTCAGGCTTGCCAACAGTATATTTGATGGCATTGTCTATGAGGTTCGACATTGCATTGAGGAAATGAATTTCATCAACCAGGGCAACAGGATTTGCAGCCTGGAACTCTTTCCTGATGGTTCCGCCGCGCGATTCTATTTGCAGCGAGAAATTATCAACTGCCCTGCTGATAATACTATGAATATCCATGCTTGAAAAGGAGAACTTCGTTTTCATCCTTTCGAAAACTGCCATCTGTAATACTTTTTCAACCTGGAATTTAAGCCTCATGCTTTCATCAGAAATAATCCTGGCGAGGTGGCTTATATTCTTCCCCTTGTCGGGGATAGTTTTATCAGCCATCATCTGTGAAGCAAGGGAAATAGTAGATATAGGGGTTTTAAGCTCGTGGGTCATATTATTTATAAAATCACTTCGTATTTCCGACATCTTTTTCTGACGGAATATCACGATAAAGGTGCTAGTGGCAAGCACCAGCAAAAGAAGAGTGAAAATCAGTGATAAGATTCCAAGGGTCCCGATCTGTTCAAATTTGTAGTGTTTTTCCTGCAAACAATATAGGACAATCTGGTTCTGACTCGGTACCGGATCGTTTGGGAAAAGCTGGATTATAAATTTGTTTGTCCCCGGCTTGTCAGTAAATCCCGGTGTGCTCCAGATGGTCCCAAGGCGGCCCGACCTGATTGAAAATTCAAAATCCAGATGAATTCCGACATTGTTCAGAGCCTTCCTGAGCTGGTCGTTTATTTTTGCAGGGTCATCGATCCTTTCCCTTATGTCAGGTGTAGTCTGAAGTATCTTTTCCAGGATACTTTCAAGATAAACAATCTTGTTGCTTACCCTCTTTGACAAACCTGCGCTAATAACCTGTTCTGACGGTTCGGTGATATCCTCCTCAGGTATCGGTGATATATCCTTTGCTGAAATATAGATTTTCTGCCCTGAAGCCGCGATAATAAATTCCTTGTCAGGGTTGCCGAAACCATATATCTCGGGGAGGTTTGGGTCGGAACTGTATCCTCTCAACCTGCTGGCAAGAGGTGAGCCGGAAGGGATTATTGCAGTAACGGTATCGGACGATTCCGGGTCGATCTCATCCACTATGTAATCGATAAGCTCCTGTGCTTCAAGGTCAAGGACAACCGATTCAAGGGCTTTGTTAGCATTATAGCGGAATTGCTGATCAGTTATGGTAATGGCATTCCTGATCCAATACAGCTGGATCAGTATCAGGCCCGAAATGACCAGGAAGAACAATATGGCCATCAATACTATGGTCTTACGTTTCATACAGTTACAAAAGTACTTGTATATATTTTATTAATGCCAATCTTTAACGTTCTTTAACACCGGGGATAATTTCCTGATAATAACCTGGCCTCTCCCCAAACCCCTCCCCCGGAGTGGGAGTGGCTTAAAATAAAGTCCCTTTCTCTCTTGGGAGAGGGGGATTTAGGGGAAGAGGACG
>DAIUKI010000263.1:0-4547 GCA_036848255.1 Bacteroidales bacterium
GCAATTACCTCCACAAACTGGTAGGAAGGATTCGAAGGATATTCGGTCGGCGCATTATCGTTTACTGTATTTGTTCCATTCTGAAAACTCATCAGAGGGTAATCTCCATCACCGGCAGGGATACATACAAGACCGGAGGCATTGATTTCGACACCCAGGACTTCCGTCCTGTATACCACCTTGTAAATATCCACTGAATGCGATACATATGGTTTAATATCATTAAGCTCAGGGTATGCCGGAGTTGCAAAATCAAGGAGAGTATTGATATATATGGTGCTGTAATTTTCTATGAATTCCTTTGAGACAAAATATTCATATGGATTATCCTCATTTTTTGAGCATGATGACAACAACACAATAACGCTGAAAAATATCAGCAGAAGATTGAATCTATACCTGTTATTTATCTGCATACAATTGTTTTTTTTAAGATCCCTTTGGATAGTCTGATTAAACTAGAGGTCAAAGATAACTGTAATTGACTTACCCGCTTATTTAAAGCCTCCCATACTTTTTCTATCTTTGCTCAATTTTAGAAAATTCATGGTTTCAGTACAGGATCTCTCAATGTCATTCGGAAGCTTTGACCTGCTTACGGATATCTCATTCCTGATAAATGAACAGGACCGGATAGGACTAACCGGTAAAAACGGAGCCGGTAAGACAACTCTTTTAAAAATAATATCAGGTAATCAGAGCCCTACAAAGGGATTTGTCGATATGTCGAAGGAAGTCACAATCGGATACCTCCCCCAGCAGATGGTTGTTGACAATTCAACCACAGTCATGAATGAAACCCTGACAGCATTTGCCGGGCTGATAAGCTTGTCGGAAGAAATTGAACAATGCAGCGCTGAGATTGCAAGCAGGGAAGATTATCATTCACCGGAATATCTGAATTTATGCGACAGGCTGACCGAGACAGAGGAAAAGTACAGGATCATGGGTGGAACAAACTATCTTGCAGAGGCGGAACGGACCCTTACAGGACTTGGTTTTGAGAGAAAGGACTTTAGCCGCCCGACAAGTGAGCTCAGCGGAGGCTGGCGCATGAGGATCGAGCTTGCAAAACTGATCCTTAAAAAACCGGCACTATTTCTCCTTGATGAGCCCACTAATCACCTTGATATAGAGTCGATACAGTGGCTCGAAACTTTTCTTGCAGGATATCCCGGGGCAGTTATGATGGTTTCGCACGACCGTGCTTTTCTTGACAACGTCACAAACAGGACAATAGAAATCTCGCTTGGAAAGATCTATGATTACAAAGTATCCTGGTCGAAATATGTTGTTTTGAGGGAAGAGAGGAGAACTCAGCAAATAGCTTCTTTCAGGAACCAGCAGAAAATGATTGAGGATACGGAGAAGTTCATTGAGAGGTTCAGATACAAGGCGACAAAGGCGGTTCAGGTACAATCAAAAATTAAGCAGCTCGACAAGATAGAAAGGCTCGGTGTCGATGAGGAAGAGACCGGCTCGATCAACCTGAGGTTCCCTCCGGCTCCCAGGTCAGGAACCGTAGTGGTGGAGGCTGAAAACCTGTCAAAGAACTTTGGTTCATTGAATGTCCTGAATAAAATTTCCCTGACTATCACAAGAGGGGAAAAAGTTGCTTTTGTCGGCCGGAACGGAGAGGGAAAAACAACATTTTCAAGGATCATTATCGGCGAACTTGATCATGAGGGCTCACTGAAGATCGGCCACAACGTAAAAACAGGCTACTTTGCGCAGAATCAGGACGAACTGTTGGATGAAAATCTGACGGTCTTAGAGACAATTGATTATATTGCCAGGGGAGACATTCGAACAAAAATCCGGGACCTGCTTGGCGCCTTTCTCTTCAGGGGGGAAGATGTTGATAAGAAAATCAAAGTACTTTCAGGGGGTGAGCGATCGAGGCTGGCTCTGGTAAAGCTCCTTCTTGAACCCTGCAACCTTCTTGTACTGGATGAACCGACAAACCATCTCGACATGCGCTCAAAGGACATTCTGAAACAGGCATTGATAAAATACGATGGCACGTTAATTGTGGTTTCCCATGACAGGGATTTTCTGGATAGTCTTGTTACTAAAATCTATGAGTTCAGGCATAACAGAATAAAGGAAAATATCGGAGGGATTTATGATTTCCTGAGGAGAAAAAAGATAGTGAACCTGAGAGATATTGAAAAAAAGGACAAGCTGTCGAGAGAATTAAGGAAAGATAATAATGCATCAAACAAGCAAAAATACCTTGAGAAAAAGGAATATGAAAGATCCCTCAGGAAGCTTAGAAAACGACTTGAAGATTCCGAGAGGTTGATAGAAGAGATGGAAAATGAGTTGGTGGTTTTGGATAATGAATTGATGACAGCAGCAGATCCATCGGAAAGTGCCGGAATCTACAAAAATTATGAAGATCTCAGGAAAAGGCTGAGTGAAGAGATGAACAACTGGACCCTCTGCTCGCATGAGGTAGATGAATTCTTAAAGACATCGGATGAAAATGGAATACCCGAAACTTGAAAAGGAATATCCGGTTCATGTTTATGAAACCGGGCCTGACGGCAAACTGAATCTTCATTCCCTTTTTGATTTCTTCCAGGACATCGCATCCGACCATGCTGTCAGCCTTGGTTTTGGAAGGGATGACCTGATGAAACAGAATCATTTCTGGGTCCTTTCAAGGATCTATTCCGAGATTTCAATCATGCCCTCCTGGGGTGAAACAATCATCCTAAAGACCTGGCCGAGGGGAACTGACAGGCTTTTTGCCCTGAGAGACTTTGAGGTGCGTTACCCTGATGGAAGAACAATTGCCCTCGCAACTTCATCATGGCTCATAATTGACCGTGATACAAAACGGATCCAGAGGCCCGACAATATCAGGAGCAGATTGAATTCCGATCCATCCGTCGAGAGAGCATTCCCGAGAAATGCGATGAAACTCGAACCTTCCGGTGGAAATGGCCGGAGCACTCCGCATTTTGGAGTCAGGGTAAGCGATCTTGATATCAACCTGCATACGAACAATGCCAGGTATCTCAAATGGATCACCGACAGTTACGACCTTGATTTCATGCTGAATAATGTACCTTTATCTGCCGAAATAAATTATCTTGCCGAATCCCGTTTCAACGATATTATTTCCATAATGATCTCGGGATACGGAAGTGAGGGCAATCTGTTTAACCATTCAATAATGCGGACATCTGACAATACAGAGCTCTGCAGGGTAAGGATCAGATGGGAAAAGAGAAGTGTCTAAAAAATTAATAATTCAGGAACATGGACCGGAAATATTCTTTCAGAAAATTCAGCATCCTGTTTTACGCCGGACTGGTTTGCCTGGTGGTTGCATCATGCAGTACAACAAGAAAAGCCGTTGTTGACACAAAGGATCTTTCATATTTGTACAATCCGACAAAAAGCTCCATTAAGCCCCGTTTCAGCCTCTTTAATGAAACTGCCGTATCATCAGTCCTGTCAGTCAGACTTAATGCATCAGAACTTTTATTCACTGAGGCAAATCCCAGGGGCATCCCAATGGCACAGCTTCTTATTACTGTAAAACTGTACAATATTACCAACGGAAGGGTCCTGGCTGACACAGTTTTCCTCGACGCCGATGTAGTTAAAGAGACATCGAGGCAGGAATATGTTTATAAACTGCCCCTCAGGGTGGAACAGGGAGCTGATTACATTGCAGAAGTCAAGCTCCTCGATCAGCTCCGGGCCGAGGTGATCCAGTCATTCGTGACATTCAATACCCGGACACCTGAAAACAGATACAATTTCATGGCGCGCCGCCATCTCAGCAAAAACGAGATTTTTAATCCGGTGGTGAGGGTTAATGAATATGTCAACCTTCTTTATCCGGGAGGGCCCGTCGACAGCCTTTACATCTCATACTACAAACCCCTGACTGAAGTGCCTTATCCGCCTTCAATGCTGCTGCCTGAAAAAATTATTGATTATGACCCCGATACAATTATTGCATTTGCTTATTCCGATACCCTTCCGATAATGTTACCGGCAGAGGGTGTTTATTTCTGCACAATCAAAAGGGATTCGGAAGAAGGATTCACTTTTTTCAATTTCGGCAGTACCTATCCTTCAATGACTGATCCGGCAGTAATGATAAAGCCGCTTGCCTATCTTGCTTCAGAGGAGGAGATGAATCGAATGCTCTCATCTTCCAGGCAAAAGGCAGCCCTCGACGAATTCTGGATCAGCTGCGGAGGGAATATTGACAAATCGAGGGAACTGATACGAATTTATTACACAAGGATCCTCTATGCCAACTATTATTTCACATCGTTCAAGGAAGGATGGAGGACCGAAAGAGGTATGATCTATACAATCTATGGACCACCTGATAAAGTCTACAAGAATTCAGATGAGGAGAGCTGGGGATATCGGCGACCGCTCCTTAAATCTTCGTGGGGAGGAAGGGTCCATCTTAAGGAGAATTACCTTTTTTTCAATTTCAGGATGAGAAAAAACATGTTTTCTGATAACGATTTTTACCTGAGCAGGAGCGAAACACTGGTAACTTACTGGGA
>DAIUKI010000264.1:0-4527 GCA_036848255.1 Bacteroidales bacterium
GTTGAGCCCCCGCTAAGAATCTCTATGTCATTACTTAAGAAAGTCCTAATATGAGCAGAATATGATTCTCTAGTTGATTGTTCCATCGAAGTTGCAACCACAGCTGAGAAATTATGTTTATTAAAGGACTTTTCATAAACCGCCATAAATTCTGTTATCCAATTCAGTCTGAAATTCTGATCATTAGTAAGCCTGGCAGCATCCAAACCACCAGACACTTTTGCACCAGTTTTCTCATTATATAGTTCAAATGCGGGCTCATATAATTTATAAAATGATTCGTTTAATGATCCTCCCAGATTAGCTTTCAGGGTTAAGCCTTTAAATACTTCATAATTAAGTTCCATATTGACCGAAGAAGAGTTTCCCTTAGTCGTCCTGTCTTCTTTTAACCTCCTGGCGATATTTGCAACGGCTGCAGCATTTGATCCAGGGGCTTTAATTCTAAATTCATCGGCATCGATGGGTGCCTTGAATGGTCGAAGCCTAATTGCATCAGATGGTAATGTAGCATTATTATGGGTTCTCATGTCATAGCTTAATGATAACCCAACATTAGCGCTAAACTTACCCTTAATAAACTTAGCGTTCCCGCGACTGGTAATGCGCTCATATTTTGAGTTTACCCACAACCCTTGCTGATTAAAATAAGAAGTTACCAAGCTGTACTCCAAACCCTCTCTTCCACCAGAAAGTTGAACACTATAATTCTGAATTGGTGCATTGTCTACCTGAAAAAGGTCAAGCCAATTAGTGTTGTAATATAGTCCATTGGGATTATCTACAAGGGCGGTCCACCCGAAATACCCTGGTGCTTCAGCAAGATATCTTAATCTGTTGACATAAAGCCAATCAATTGTAGAATGGATTAGTGGAATATTACGCCGAATATCTGTTATCCCATAATAACCATTAATTCCTACTCGCATCTGACCAACTTTCCCCTTTTTTGTTGTTACTAAGATTACGCCATTAGATGCCCTGGTTCCATAAATTGAAGCAGAGGCGGCATCTTTCAGAACTTCAATAGATTCTATTTCATCACTACTAAAGTTTGGTGCATTATCATAAGGAATCCCATCAACAACATAAAGTGGCCTTATGGCCTCAGCGGAAAACGAACCTATCCCCCTGATTTGAATATTTGCCTGTGAACCCGGGGCTCCTGATGGTGCCATAACATTAACTCCTGCAATTTGTCCTTGCAGTGCCTTGGTGAAAGTAGAAGAGGCAACCTTCTCAAGTGATTCTGATTTAATCTGTGATACGGCACCGGTAAGCTCCTTTACCTTTTGAGTACCGTAACCAATAACAACAACTTCATCTAGACCTGTTAATTCGCTTTCAAGGGAAACATCCACAGTTTTTCTCCCATTTAAAGAAATTTCCTGTTTAACATATCCGATAAATGAGAAAACGAGAGTTGCATTCATGTCACTTATATCAAGCTTATACCTTCCGTCACTGTCAGAGATAGCACCAAGTATGGTACCTTTAACCTGGATATTTACACCTGGCATAGGTTCCCCCGTGGATGAATCTGTTACCCTTCCGGTTATTGTTTGTTGTTGTTGAAGTGCCTCTGACAGACCAGATGGTTTTTCAGCAGGGGTCAATACAATCTGACGGTCGCTTACGATAAAGTCAATCTCATCCATGAATATATCACCAAGAACTTTTTTAATTGGTTCGTTTTCAACGGTAACATCAACTTTACGTTTTACATCAATCAACTCATGATTAAACAGGAAATAGAATTCGCTAATTTCCTCTATTTTATTAAGCACACTCTCGATTGAAGTGTCCTTCATATCAAGGGAAATTTTTGTGTTTTGTGAATACGATGAATTGGCTATCAGATTCATCACTCCACAAAAAAATAGAAAAACTGTTAGTCTCATGGTTAGTAGCAATTTTTGGAAATTACTATTTGGATTTATTAACCAATAGTAATTAAGATTTTTTTTCATACTTTTGAAATGTTAGGGTTATTAATAAGAATGTAGAGTATTCAAGCAAATACATTCAGTTGACCTTTAACCTGAGGAAAAGTGTTACCGCACTTTTCCTCTTCGTTTGTAGGATCAACTTTTAAAATTTTACGTTGGTACCATGGTCATTTTCTTTAAGTTTATATCAGGTTAGTTATGGTCTGTGGATTTAACCGGAAAAACGATCACCTTCTTTTTGGGGAAAGATCCATCCGGTAAGGGATCTCTTTTTATTTCCCTGAAGCTCATGGGAGCGCTTAGTTTAAGCAATTTAAGAATTTCTTCTAATGATTCATCCTGGAATGTTGCATGATAACGATAAGGCATTAACTCTTCTCCCTGCAGATCGATGTCTACATTGAACATCAGGCTTATCTTACTTAAAACTTTATCGAGAGGCTCGTCCCGGAAAATTAACTTGCCGTCTTTCCAGGCAATATATTTATAAACATCCTCATCGATTATGTGTTTTTCTTTTGTATTCCTGTTATAGGACAAGTATTGATTCGGCTTTAGTTCGGAAATTAATTGATAATCATTATCCGGATTTGATTCATTGACCACCAGCTTTCCTGAAACCAGGGTGACCTGGGCTACAGGTTCGGAAGTATATTCCAGGACATTAAATTTTGTACCTGTGGCTTTTACCTGAAGAGTCGGAGTTTCCACGATAAATGGCTTTGAGGCGTCACTTTTTACTTCGAAATAGGCTTCCCCGTTCAAAAAAACTTTCCTGTTTTTTTTATCGAATTTAACCGGATACCTGAGGCTGCTGCCGGAATTTAGCCATACCAAAGTTGAATCATCAAGTCTTAATGAAGAATGAGTTCCTAAAGCAACATGAACTTCGTTGTACACGAGTTCATTTGACGAAGATTTTTTATTTTTTGCATTGAAAGGAATCCACAAAAGAGATCCGATTATCAATGGAAGAATTAATATGGCAGCGATTTTCTGCCAGTAATACCAAAATCGTTTTTTCGGGGCTACCACATTGATCCTTCTAAGTACATTATTTAATGCCTGTTTTGTATCAATATTTTCGTATGCAATCTTCTTGTCGGAAGTATCCCATATGTTTTTTACTTCTTCATAATATCGTTTATTGTCCACCGAACTTTCCAGCCATAAATTCAATTGAAAAATCTCTTCCGAGTCCGCCAGGCCTTCAAGATTTCTTGCAATCAATACCAATGTTTCTTCCTTAAAATTTACTCCCATAATAATCTTACCTAATGATAACGACGTTCCAGAGGGGAAATACCACAATCAAAATCCCGGGTAATATTTTATTTCTCATATACGAATTGACATAACAAAATATCAAAATAATGAAAACCTGAAATTGGTACAGTTTAAATTAATTGCAAATTATGCTTTGCAAAAAAGTAATAGTCAATAGTTCAAATAAAGAAAATTTGAAATGCCAGGATTAATATAAAGTAGTCTTTTAAATAACTTCTCAGAAGGTTTAAAGCCTTTCCAATTCTAACCTCAATAGTTCTGACTGAAACACCCAAAATGTCGGCTATCTCATGGTATTTAAGCCCTTTGTGCCTGCTCATCCAGAATGCTTCAGCGATTTCTTCCGGCAAAATGTTAAGAGCATTTTCTATTTGTTCATTCAGCTCTGAATAAAGAAGATAACTATCCGTATCCAATGCAAACTGGGGAGGCTTTTTCGTGACAAAATCACCATGAGCCTGAATAATTTTTTTATGGCGATACCAATCAATGCATTTATTCTGAACGGTTTTCAACAGGTACGATTTAAGCGAATTAATTATCTTCACCGACTCCCGTTCTTCCCAGAGTTTCACGAATGTATCCTGGACAATTTCTTCCGAATTACTTAAATCATGAGTGAATCTAGAGGCAAAAATTACCAGATCAGGATAATAAGTATTGAAAATGCTGGAAAATGCTGAGTAATCTCCAACTTGAAGTTTTGATATTAATGCTTTCTCAACTAATGATATTGAATTGGTACAGGGCACTTTATCTTTTTTCTTTTCAAAATCAGGTATAAGAACCTGCCCTGAAGATGATTGGGCGAAATTCTTTCGATCAATTACAATTAGAGGATTCACTTCCATTATATATCAAATAATACATATAAATGAAGTGAAATGCCAATCATTGATCAGCATTTCACACACCTTACTACCCTATCTAACTACCTATTTATTATTAACACTATTTCTGAAAAAGGAAAACTGTTCCTCTAATAAACTTATCAAATTAATCGTATTCACCTGGTACCATATTGCACCAGTTTCCGATTCATAAATAAGACGTTTTAAAATGAATATACCACAATAAAACATAAAAAAATTTAAAAAAAAGTATAATTAATTCGAATTAAGGGTAATATGTAGAACAGGATTGTCGACCCTCATCTTTCTAGCATAATTAAGATATTCTGGCAACAGCTAATGTTCAGGGTATCCATATTCCAGTCACCAGTTGTTGCAAAAAAAATTAACTACCGACGACCATGGAAGGAAAATGAGCAAATGGATTATTCAGGTTATTT
>DAIUKI010000265.1:0-4521 GCA_036848255.1 Bacteroidales bacterium
CAATATGTTCCTTGCATACTGCACGCAGGTTTTAACTTCTTTTACAGGATTTGACCATGGCTTGATCTCATATTCAAGTTCAATGTCGCAATACAGGGGCCAGTTGTTTTTCTTTATCAGCAACAGGATATCTGCAATCGGAACCTCACCCTGTCCCCATACCTGATTCTGGTTTGGCGGATCTGCGTTTGGTCCTGTTTTATCCTTCATGTGGACGCTGAACAGACGGTCGTGGTACTTTTCAATTATTGTATTGGGATGTATTCCTGTAGAGCCGAAGAAATGGCCCGCATCAAAATTCATCATAACTGCAGGAGAGACGGCAAGGAAAGGATCGTAGCTGAAACCTTCGGTTGCAAACTGCATATGGTTATGGAATAGTGCATACATTCCGTGTTTCTCTGCGATCGGGCCAAGTTTATTTACAGCTTCTTCGCTTATCTCATCACATACTCCCTTAGCACCCATCGCTTTTGCTACCTTGAATGCGTAGTCAATTTCTTCATCTGACCAGCGGGCAGGAGAAAATTTGACAATATGTATGCCAATGCCTGCATCATCAAACAGCTTTTTAGCTGTTGCGACTTTTGTCATATCCATTCCCACACGCCAGTCTTTAAGATCCTGTGTGTATTTTGCCCTGGCAGCTTCCTGTTCAGGAGTCAGCGGCTGACGCTGAAAACCTCCGCCCTGCGCACCTGCCGGACGGGCTGCACCTGGAGCACCACCTGGAGCGGCACCACCCGGAGCGGCACCAGCTGGACGGGCACCACCAGGAGCGGCACCTGCCGGAGCACCTGCCGGACGACCGGACATTGGATTTTTGGGAGCGCCAAGATAATCTTCAAGATCACCGCTCATAAGTTCAATGGAGCTTACCCCTGCTTCTTTACAATACTTTATGACATTCTCAAGGCCCCCGGGCATGCTTCGCCAGCTATAGGTTATTGCACCTATCTGAACGCCTCCGAACTTTGAGTCAGGCTTGTCGGAAACAAGAGGTCCGGCAGCAGGAGAGGGAGTTTTTTCCTTGCAGCCGTAGGAGAAAGGAACCATGGTCAAAGCAGCAGCAGCAGCAGTGCTTCCCAGGAACTTTCTGCGGGAAATGCCATTTTCAAATGTGCCAATCTTTTTCATACTTTATCGGGTTTAGGATTTACTATTCGGGATATAAAAATAAATAAAAGTTATTCAAATATATCAGGAATTAAGTCAATTATAGGAAATTTCGGGAAAGCTGTTTGAAAATTGAAAATTATTAAGTTAATTATGACCAGGAAACCTGATACTGAAATTTTTCTGAAATAGTAAAAATCTTTTGTCTATGAAACTGAAAACCAGCGTTATCCTTGCCCTAATGATGTTCCTCCAATATTATGTATGGGGTTCGTGGTATGTAACCATGGGAACATTCATGACAAAAATTCTTGGTTCCACAGGGATACAGATAGGGGCCGCCTACAGCGCCCTGGCAATTG
Source organism: Bacteroidales bacterium (assembly GCA_036848255.1). GTDB lineage: Bacteria > Bacteroidota > Bacteroidia > Bacteroidales > VadinHA17 > LD21. Next base: position 1,479 of record DAIUKI010000265.1, read on the forward strand.
CCACAATGATATCACCGTTTTTTATAGGAATGATTGCCGACAGGTTTTTTGCCGCTCAGAGGGTTATGGGAGTACTCCATCTGACAGGCGGTGTATTGTTGTTCCTGGCATCGAGGGTTACTGCGAATGGACCATTTTACTGGATCATTCTTCTCTATTCGCTTGCCTACATGCCTACAATTGCACTTTCAAACGCCGTGGCCTTCAGGCAGATGAGCGATCCGGGCAAACAGTTCCCGGTTATCAGGGTGTTTGGTACGGTCGGATGGGTAATATCGGGATTCATGATCGCTATTCTGGGAATTGAACAAACACCATTAACATTTTATATGGCTGCAATAGTATCAGTCGGACTTGGCTTGATCAGCTTCTTCCTTCCTGATACACCCCCGCAGGCAAAAACTACTTCAACAGCCAAATCAGTTATGGGAATTGATGCATTTATCCTTTTCAGGGACCGGTCGTACCTGATCTTTTTCATTGCTGCGATTTTTGTTTGTATTCCTCTTTCATTTTATTTTGGATTTGCCAACCTTTTCCTTAACCAGGCAGGAATGGAAAATGCTGCCGGCAAAATGGTAATGGGCCAGATCTCGGAAGCTTTGTTCATTCTTGCAATACCTTTCCTTTTTAACAGAATAGGGGTAAAGAAAATGCTTCTTATCGGGATGAGCGCCTGGATATTACGATATATCTGCTTTGCCTTCGGAAACATGGGACCTGGCGTCTGGATGCTTTATACAGGAATTATCCTCCACGGAGTTTGTTATGATTTCTTCTTTGTTACAGGTTATATGTACACAGAGAAGAAATCAAATGAAAGGATCAAGAATGCGGCCCAGGGGTTGTTCACCTTCGTTACTTATGGATTAGGCATGTTTATCGGAACATGGTTTTCCGGCTTTGTGACTACATATTATACAGTAAATCAGGCATATCAATGGAGGAGCATCTGGCTCGTCCCGGCTTATATCGCCTTTGCAGTGCTTATATGTTTCATATTTTTCTTTAAGGAGAAGAAGAAAATTGAAATAGCACAATAAAATTGATTGCAGATTGAATAATGCTTGTTGCTGGTTGCTGGTTGCTTGTTGCTGGTTGCTTGTTGCTGTTAACCATTACCCAGTAACCATTACCCAGTAACCAGTACCCAGTAACTAGTAACCATTTTAATTACTTTCAATTTCTATTGATGCCGGTTTCAATCCGGCTGCTGTCGCTTTAAGTATAATCGGGCCCCCCTTTGAATCCGATTTAATAATCACAAGGCATCTTCCGCGCCAAGCCTTACGCTGTGGAAGTGTATAGCTTTCGAGGCTGACAGGATTTGCATTTCCGACAGCAATAATGGTTCCGGACCCTTCAATTGAAAAGGTGACAAGGTTCTCCGACTTTGGATTGCGTATACCGTTTGCATCATTCAAATCAACGGTTATGTAACTGAGATCCTGCCCGTCAGCTTTTATCTTCGATCTGTCGGCACTGAGTTTTATTTGTACGGGGTCACCGGCAGATCTGATTTCTGAAACAGTTACCTGCTTCCTGCCCCGGAATCCCACAGCCTTAAGTATTCCCGGCTGATATGGAACCTGCCAGGAAGCAATAAATTTTGTTGTACGGTTTACAGGTTTCTTGCCCATCGATTTTCCGTTAAGGAATAGCTCAACTTGTTCGCAGGAAGAATAAACGCTCACTTCCAGAGCCTTTCCTTCGCTTCCTGGCCAGTTCCAGTCATCGGCTGCATCGAGCCAGTGCCATTTTGACCATGATTGTCTGTCTGAATTCAACTCAAAAGAAGGTTCCGGCGGGGTTACCCATAGCGAAAGCTGATTTTCATTCCAGAGAGCATCACGGTAATATGATTGTGGCCGTTTCCAGCCACAGATATCAATATCGCCACAATAAGCAAGATTCCATGGAAAAAAATCCTGTTTCTGCCAGTATCCTCTCCAGCCGATGCTTGCTTCCCCGATATAGTCAAAAGCGGTCCAGACAAAATCACCGATAACATAAGGATTGTCGACAACTGCCATCCAGCTTCCGAATGCTTCGAGCGGATATGATTCCGTCCCAGCCATTATCCGTGTTGGAACTCTTTTATGATCCTGTACATACAGACTTTCCTGGTTATGATCACCGCCCGATGCATAATTATATCCGGCAACATCGAGTGTTGCAAAATAAGGGTCCTTGTCGGGTTTAAGATCATTCACCGCTGAAGTGATGGGACGTGTGGGATCTATTTTACGAATAAAATCTCCAAGCATTTTTGCCGTTTCAACAACATCCGGCCTGTGCCTGCCGGGAATTTCATTTCCGGTGCTCCACATTATGACCGAGGGATGATTCCTGTCGCGGAGGACCATATTCTCCACATCTTTCTTCCACCAATTGTCGAAATATAGATGATAGTCGGCCGGATTCTTCTGTTCGCTCCACATGTCAAATGCCTCGTCCATTACAAGCATTCCCAACCTGTCGCATGCATCAAGGAATGCCGGGGAGGGAGGATTATGAGAACATCTGATGGCATTGAAACCGCTGGCTTTCAGCAGTTCAACTCTACGCTCCTCAGCCCTGTCGTATGCCCTCGCTCCGAGAGGGCCATTGTCGTGATGGACACACCCTCCCTTCAGTTTCATAGTTTTCCCATTCAACATAAGGCCGTTTACTGCATCAATTGTTACTGACCTGATACCGAACCGGGTAATGGTTTTGTCAATCAATTCTTCCTTCTCATAGATCTCTGTAATGGCATCATAGAGGTCAGGTGAATCAACTGACCAGAGTAGGGGATTTTTTACCGTGAACTCCTGATCCTGAAGATTGTTTTTCCCTGGCTCAATTTTCACCGATGCCTCAGATTTTGAAACCTCCTGCGACGACTTGTCAACTATTTTTGTGACAAGCCTGACATTTCTGGATTCCCTGCTTTCATTCACCAGGGATGTTTTTATATTTACCAAAGCCTCGGTTTCGGAGACCCGCGGGGTGGTAATAAATGTGCCCCATGTTTCAGTATGGACAGGAGATACAACCTGCA
>DAIUKI010000266.1:0-4473 GCA_036848255.1 Bacteroidales bacterium
CCTTTTCACAAAGATATCATCATTTATCCTCTGATAATTAAACAACCTCTTAATTAGTTTGTTTATCTTCTGTCAGAGAAATAACCCCCTCCCAACCTTTTCCAGGAGCGAAATAGCCATTTCCCCGTTGGGGGTAAATAGAAAAGGGGTAACTTTACAAATAAAATAACTAATAATAGATATGGATCAAAATTTAAAATCTGCAGGAGAAAAATTTAATAAAGATGAAATTCTTGCCGATTACAGACTGGCAAATCTTAGCCGTAGCCTGAGCGTTATCGGCCGTCGCGAAGTGCTTACAGGCAAAGCCAAGTTTGGGATTTTCGGCGACGGGAAGGAAATAATACAGATAGCCCTTGCAAAGCAGTTCAGGAATGGTGACTGGCGGTCGGGATATTACCGCGACCAGACCTGGATGATGGCAATGGGATTGTATAATTCTGTTGAATTTTTTCATCAGCTGTATGGCAATACCGACAGTGATATTAATCCGGGAAGCGCGGGCAGGGTGTTCAATAATCACTTTTCGGTTCCCAATATAAATCCTGACGGAACCTGGCGTGATCTTACTAAACAGAAAAACTCATCATCCGATATTTCACCGACTGCCGGTCAGATGCCGCGTCTTCTAGGACTTGCTTATGCATCAAAACTTTTCAGACAGAATAAGGAACTGCATCAGTTCACCACCCTATCGACGCAGGGAAATGAGGTTGCGTTTGGATCCATTGGGGATGCAAGCACCTCGGAGGGGCACTTCTGGGAAACAATAAATGCCGCAGGTGTTTTGCAGGTTCCGATGGCTCTTTCGGTTTATGACGACGGATACGGGATCTCGGTCCCCAAGAAATACCAGACCACAAAAGGAAGTATATCTGATATTCTGAAGGGTTTTGAGGATGAGCCCGGAAAACCCGGATACCTGTTGATGAAAGGAAAGGGATGGGATTATCCCGGCCTGATCAGGCTTTATGAGGAGGGTGTTGAGATTTGCCGCCGCGATCACAAGCCGGTGGTTTTTCATATTGATGATGTGACTCAGCCGCTTGGCCATTCAACCTCAGGATCGCATGAGAGATATAAAAGTGAGGAACGGTTAAAATGGGAGGTAGAATCTGACCCGATAAAGAAAATGAGGGAATGGATCCTCAGCGAGGGTATTGCCACTGCAGAAGAGCTTGATTCCTTATCTGCAGAAGCTGAAGCCGAAGCAAAGGAATCAAGGAAAAAAGGATGGGAAATGTTCCAGAATCCAATTAAAATTGAAAGGGATGCACTGGTTAAGATAATTAACGACCGGAGCTGCAGGTGCATTGAACAGGTAAAAGAAGCAACTGTTGAAGATATTAATGAGGACCTTACAAAAGTTCTCTCGCCCATTAGAAAGGATAATTTTATGGCTGCAAGAAAGATCCTCAGGAATGTCTGCGGCACATGTGCCAAAGCGGATAATCTAAAGGAGGAATTGCAGGGATGGCTGAAACGGAATTATCAGGATGCAGAGGAGAGCTATAACACCTTTCTGTATAATGAGATGTCAACTTCGGTACTGAAGGTCGGGCCGGTGCCGCCTGTTTATTCAGAGAATGCGCCGGAGGTTCCGGGAAGGCAGATACTGAGGGATAACTATGACAAACTATTCTCAAAATATCCATTGCTTGTTACCTTCGGAGAGGACTTAGGGCATATCGGAGGTGTTAATCAAACCCTTGAGGGGCTGCAGAAGAAATTCGGGGAACTCCGGATTACTGATACCGGGATCAGGGAGGCAACTATTCTCGGCCAGGGAATCGGATTGGCTCTCAGAGGTATGAGGCCCATTGCCGAGATTCAGTACCTCGATTACCTGATGTATGCGATCCAGATTCTGAGCGATGATCTGGCAACCACTCACTACAGAACTGCCGGAAGCATGATAGCTCCGGTTATTATTAGCACACGAGGACACCGTCTTGAAGGGATTTGGCATTCCGGATCCCCAATGAGCATGCTCATTAATTCGGTACGCGGCGTATATGTCTGCACACCCAGGGATATGACCAGGGCGGCAGGCTTCTATAACACTCTTCTCGAAGGCAGCGATCCGGCAATTGTAATTGAGCCTCTGAACGGTTACAGGTTGAAGGAAAAGATGCCCGAAAACCTGGGTGAATTAAAAATAGGGCTTGGTATTGCTGAAATAATTATTGAAGGAACCGATCTGACCCTTGTCACCTATGGTTCAACGGTTAGGATTGCACAGGAAGCTGCCGGTCAGCTGGCGGCTCATGGAATTTCTGTTGAACTTATTGATGTCCAGACTCTTGTTCCGTTCGACCTCAACAGTACAATACTGAATTCGCTCAAAAAGACCGGAAGGATCCTTTTCCTCGATGAGGATGTGCCGGGAGGAACGACTGCATATATGATGCAGGAGGTCATAGAAAGGCATGGAGGCTGGCAATTCCTCGATTCTGCTCCCAAAACCCTTACGGGAAAAGAGCACCGGCCCGCATATACCACCGATGGTGATTATTTCTCCAAGCCTAATGCCGAGGACATTTTTGATACAGTTTACAATATGATGAAGGAAGCTGTACCTCAAAAGTATTAATGTAATTACATTGTAATTACATTAAATTACTCACCAGATTCAATGATCTTCAGCAATTCGTTTGCAGCTTCACCCGGTCCTGATGACTCATATCCGATAATCCCTAATCTTGTCCTCATCTGACCCACAAAAACTCCGGTTTTGAAGAATGCCTCAAAGTGTCTCTGTGCAATTTCTTCATGGAGATCTCTGTACTCGGGCGGTCCGAAAATATTGGCAAAATATGAATGGACAAGTCCGGTGGTTGTCGTTGTCCCCTTGCTCATCACGGCCCCTTCTCTGAAAACGGCAAGAGCCTGTTCAGCCGTAGTGAACCTCTCTATTACAGGATGCTCATCATCGATTTCTTCATAATTGTTTGCATACAGGATATAGTCAATCTTATGACCGCGGATCACGGTATTAAAGGTGGTTACAGGGAAGACTATCCTTGCATTAACCTGACTCGGGTTCATAATAATAGAACGGTCGAGATGACCAAAAGCATATCCGGGCTGAAGATCATCGAGTCTCAGAAAGGCGCCGATTTCAGTTCCATATCCGACAGGATTTCCATCAGGATCAAGTTCGATCGATCCCATATCGTCAGCAATTATTTTAAGCTCGCGGATATGCTTTTCTCCAAGAACACGAAAAGCCTCAAGTGTTTCTGACTTGCCGGCGCCGGTGTCGCCCATCATCAGTATTGTTGCTTCCTTGTTCCCGCGAAGAAGAATCTTTACCATAGCGCCATGAAAAGGCATATTGCCCTCTTTCATAACCAAAGAATTATGAAGTGTAAGCATCATTTTTTTCAGGTACCCGAAATATCCGAATTCCGGCCTGTCGGGTATGGCACCTACAAAAATTGAATTCTTTTCGTCGTTGTAAAACAGAGTAGGATATTCGGCAAGAGTGTCAAGAGTATTGCCTGGAACACCGTACAAAAAGATAGCATCCGGCTGTTTTTCAAGATCTGAATCTTCAGCCACCTGAAAAAGATTACACAGCGACAATCCAAGCTCAAAAAATGTAAGCTGAAAATATACCATTATAATATACTTACCCACTTTTGCCGGGTAACATAGCCAGTCTTCAGGTTTTAGTTCTGACAGATCGACGGGATTCCGTTCAATCCTTTTAAAATCGCCTGTTCTCTTGTTCATTGTCTGTTGGATCACAAGTGGCGGATAGATAAGGATCTGGCGTACAACAGGCACTGAATTCAGCTTATTGTATTTTTCATCGGTCCATCTGATCTCCTTGGGGAGCGATATTACTGCCATTTCCGCCCCGGCCGGAACCTGCCTGTAAACGGTTGGATGACTGCCGGTGATGTTCTCCTGAATATGCCGGTAAACTGTACGGATCAGATGGGTCAGGTGCTCGATGGTCTCGTTGAATGTGCGGTAAGGCCGCTTGTCGAGGCGGTCACCCTCGGAATCGTTGATTATAAACCTGTCAAAATGACGCCAGTAGTCGTACAGAAACTCGACAAAATTATTAAGCAGCTGGATATCTTTCAGAAAGCCTGCCGATTTGTCAAAGATATGCGGTACAACATTGCTTTCATACCTGACAAGCAGTGATAATGTTTTTACAAAGTTATCGATCGCCTGTTCATCTGCGATCCCGTTTTCGAAGATTTCAAGCAGTGGCGACTCCTTCGATTTCAGCCTGCTGATGCAGTGATCGAGAACAATCCTGAATTTGTCGCTTGAAAGCAATTCTTCGGCTGTTTCACACATCCGCTCGCGGTTATTCAGAACCGCTTTATTGCCGATGATCCGTAATGTACTTTTCTGCATGGGATATTATTACAAAACTGGTCAAAAATATTATAATATTTAATTGATTTCGTTGATCAGCTTTATTTTTTTACATCGTATTTGGCATGATTT
>DAIUKI010000267.1:0-4456 GCA_036848255.1 Bacteroidales bacterium
ATAAGAGGTCTTACCTAATACAAGTGCTTAATCCGTGTTCTGAAGAATTTATCGAATTTCTCAATATTCTCCTTAAACCAGGCAAACTGGTTAGGCCAGTCACTTTTTTCCATAAAGTCGGCGTAGGTCTTTAAAGTAACGGAAGATCCTGCATTTGACTGAACCTTATACCACCTGAGGTCCGGATTAATCTCGACCAGCGAATCCTTATACGCGATTTCACAAAGTTTATCGAAATCATCATTTGCCTTTTCACCAATAATATTCAACCAGATATTTAAGCTGCTTTCCCTTGAATTAACAGTCACTGAAAGAAAATACTTCCCTTTATCTTCAGCAACATTAAACCAGCTTTTGGGAGGTGTGCCGAGAAGCTGCACAACACTGTTATTTGCTTCCATAAAGTTTTTGAGTCCATGCCAGTATTCCAGCTTCAGGAGTTCAGATTCTGTCAATTTCTGTGAGGAACCAGGTTTTGATACCTGGCTGATCCATCCGTTTGGTTTTAATGCAATATTGAACCTGGGGGCAGGCAGGCTCTCTCCAATTTTATAGGCTTCAATTTCAATACCGAAGAATTTGATTGATCCATTTGTAACTTTGTTAAGCCAGTTCAATGCTGCCCGGTGTTCTTCTTCAAAAGTACTGGCAATCCAGATTATGGTTTCTGTTTCAAGTCTTGCCGCATTGGTAAGGAATTGTCCGAGGTGAGCGTTATCGGTTCGCTCCAGCTGATTTCCCACCAGGACAAAATGATCCGTCAGGATGTCTTTACAAAAAATATCCCCATGGAAACCTTCTTTGTTTATTTCCTGTGACTGGACTTCAAGTTCCATACCCAGTGCTTGTCCAATTTCACTTATATTCTCTTCATTCGATAACCAGGGAGTAAAATCCGCAACTCCACCATCCCAAAGTTCATGGAGATCTACCTTTTTTAGCTTGCCATACTTTTTCATAATTCAAAGATGTAAAGAATCCCATTAAATTACTTCATTTATTTTGATAAAATTACACCAGAGATGAAATTAAATCAATTTTATTTTGTGTTTGAAATCACAGATTTTTAATGACAATAAAAAGTCTTTGAACTTGATCTGCCGATGGATTTCGGGAGCCTGTACTGAAGCTTTTTCGATAGCTTACAGGCAATAACCGTCAGCTGTTAATTCAAACCTGCCATTGGTTGATCAGCTCTTTTCCGGTATTTTATTATATAATACTTTCGGTATGAGTTTATGACAGGACAGGTCAGGACTCAAACGAAAGAAATTTTTGGACAGACAGTAAACAGCATTTTTAATTTAAATTAATCATTAATTCTTAAAAACCATGAAAAGAGTAATTTTATCAGCAGTACTTGCAATCGCATTCTGTACTGCATCGTTTGCAGGAAAAGTGGTTGCCAAAGGAGCGACCTATACCGCACTGGGTAACTACACGATCGAAACAGCCGATGATCCCTTATTTGTTAAAGGGGAAGAATGTAAAACATTCATTATCAGCTATGAAAATTCTCCGATGGATGTTACTGTTGCAATCTGTAAAGACAGTAAGTGCAAGAAATATGTAGTTATTTCCGAAAAGCTTTCAGTCCAGTATGTTTGCAACGACAATTATTTCGGAGTGGAAAAACTTGACAAGGCTTTTGAAAAAGATGGTTTTAAAACTTCCGATTCAGAAATGAACAGGAGTGAGTACTACCATCAGAAGGTACTGACACCGGGCAAGAGAGGTGAGGTTGAAGCTACCCAGCTTATAGCTGCTTATTTCCCTCTGCTTCTTAATAACCCGACTGAAGCAATTGCTGTCAGGTAAACTTCGTCAACTGGCCGTCCGGCCGTTTGAATTTAACAAAAAAGGGGTGTACGATCGTATGCCCCTTTTTAATTTGTACGCCGTTAATAAGTTTCAGCCTTTGAATTTTGCCATTTGTGCCAGGAAAAGATCTTTCCTGTTGCGTGAAACAGAGATCATCGTCCCGTCAGTCATTTCTATATAGCCCCCTTCCTTTCGGATATACTTTCTTACATACTTGAGATTTATAAGATGTGAGTTATGGGAACGGAAAAAATATCTGTCACTGAGAAGTTCCTGGAATTCCTTCAGGTGCTTTGACACAAGCATTTTTCGGCCACCGTTCAGATAAAACCACGAGTAGCTTCTGTCTGCTTCAATACGGATAATATCCCTGGGGTTAAGGTACTCCATACCATCACTGGTCGGTATCGCCATCCTCGACGGCAGTGACGTCCTTAAATTCTCCATCAGGATCTTCAGGTTTTCATTGCTATGAGCAATATTTTCACCCCTCTTCTTTACCACCCTGCCGACTGCCTCAATAAACTCATTTATGTTAATTGGCTTCAGGATGTAGTCGACGGCGCTGAACTTAATTGCCTTTATTGCGTAATGATTGAAAGCTGTGATAAAAATGACATCGAAATTCTTTTCGGGAAACTGTGCAAGAAGGTCAAACCCCGTTCCATTCGGCATTTCTACATCGAGGAATACAAGGTCGGGTTTGGTATCATTAATAGCTGTAACTCCCTGAATGACGTTATTGGCTTTCGCTACAACCTCAAGTGAAGGGCAGTATTCACCGATAATCGAATTAATGAATTCGACAGCATCCTGTTCATCGTCGACAATTACTGTTTTCAGCTTCTTTTTCATGAGATCAATGGTATATGAATTTCAACGCGTGTCCCAGCCGGTTCTCCGTTTTCATCCATAAGGTCAGTATAAAAAGTCAGCAGACTGGTACCATAAAGTTCATTAACCAGTTCAAGACGAGATTTTGTGATCTGAGTTCCAAGCGAGTTATGATTGCCTTCCCTTTTGAGATTTCTCTCTTTCGCCGCTTCCCGACCGATACCGTTATCTTCAATTATGCATAAAATATGATCATCTTTCAGCTTAAGGTCAATTTTAACGAATCCTTTACCTTCCTTTGGGATAAGTCCATGACTAATTGAATTTTCAACATATGGCTGTATAAGCATCGTTGGCACCTTGTGTATCAAAGGATCTATTTCATCATCCAATGTGATTCTGTATTCGAATTTGTCCTTAAACCTAATGCTTTCAAGCTCAAGGTAAAGATTTAAGGCGCCTAATTCATCACTGAGAGGTATGGAGGTATGCTGGGAATTATCAAGTACCTTACGCATGAGACTTGAGAACTTTGTAAGGTAGTTGTTAGTGGCAAGCTTGTCATGCTGGTACATGTAGTACTGGATTGAGTTGAGGGTATTGAAAAGAAAATGCGGATTCATCTGCTGCCGCAGGTTTGCCTGGGTGATCTCGCTGATTCTCCTGTTCATTTCACTTATACGGCGCTTGTCTTTAAGTTTTGTGCCTCTCAACAGAAGCAATCCTACTGCTACAGTCAGTAATATTAATCCTGCAAAGCCAAAATTCAGCAGCCGGTTGTTTTTAAGCCTGAGCGACAGCAGTTCAACTTCCTTGTTATGGGAATCTGCCTCATACCTGATCCTGGCATCAGCAAGCCCTTCCGAACTTGCTTTTTCAAAGTAAATGTCAGAGTATTTCTTAAACTGAACATAATTTCTGAATGCATTGGAGGTATCTTTTAGTTGCAGGTACATGTTGCTCATATCCCGGTAGATCCACCACAGTTCAAAAAAATCATTTACCTTTTTAGCCTGATCTATGCCTTTTTTATAATATGCGATTGCCTTTTCAGGTTCTCCGAGATCGCTGTATATTGTACCGAGATTCCCGAGTGAATTTGCTGATATTGCATACAGATCTGCATGTGCGCTGTATTTTATTGATTTTTCGTAGTAATAAATGGAAGAATCATACATCTTTTCAAGGTAGTAGTTCCATCCAAGATGTGTCAGGGAGGAGGCAATTAAAGATGAATCGTTTATTTTTTCTGATACTGATAAACCTTTCCTGACAAGGGAATCTGCCATCCTGAAATTCCTTCTTTCAGAAGTTGTTGTATCACCTAAATAGCCATATCCCAACCTTTCATATCCCCGTCCGGCATGTCTGGAATTACCTTCTTCATATGCAGCATCGATCATCTGCTGATAACAACGACGCTCGCCTTTGAGGTCACCAATTCTTATGTAAACTTCCGCCTGACGATAATAACTTAACGGCTTGATACCTTTTAATCCTTCTTTTTGGGAAACAGAAATTGCGTTTTCATAGTACTCCAGACTCTCCTTATATAAGCCAGTTCGCCGGTAGTAATCACCCAGAAACAGATTTGTTTTTGCCAGAATATCAGCTTCCCCGCCAGCGGCTGATTGTTTCAGGGCAATTTCAGCTTCTTCAGAAGCGGTCCGGAGATCACCGGTCGTATAATAGTAACTGGCCATAAAAAGATGAAGTCCCGATGGTATATCAATATTACTTTTCTCGCAGATCAATACAGCGCTGTCAATAAGGACCTTAACCTTATCTAATGACTCCTTTG
>DAIUKI010000268.1:0-4456 GCA_036848255.1 Bacteroidales bacterium
GATTTACAGATGCGAACTTCTTGATGGCACTCTCTGTTACACTTCAGACGATCTCGGCCCCAGACAGGTTATTATTGGCAAGAGTGACATAGAACCCGGCCTCAATGAAGGGCTGCGCTTAATGAAACCCGGAGGGGAGGCGCTTTTTATCCTGCCTCCTTATCTTGCCCACGGCCTGGTTGGCGACGGTAAAAAGATACCTCCCAGAACCATAATTGTATATTATGTGTCTGTCATTAATGAAAAAAATATGGAATGATTATTGCGGGACAGTTGTTGCAAAATAAAATCATATGATAAAAAGAAATGTGCTATGGCATTTAGTTATGCTTACAGGATTAATTGTGACGGGCCTTTTATCATCATGCGATCCGACAATAAATAATGATGACCTCGAAGCTCAGGAACAATCAAGTATTCAAAGTTTCCTTTTAGCCAATGATACAATTGATTTTGAGAGGAAGGCCAGCGGATTATATTATCTTGACCTTTCTGTCGGGACAGGCCCTCAGGCTGAAACCAACGATACTGCATATGTATTTTACGCAATGCAATACCTTTCCGGGTCCATTTTTGACACGAACTTTGAAACAACCGATACGTTGATATTCAAGGTTAACGGGGGTGCATATATCACGGGATTTGAGGAAGGGGTATCTTACATGAGAGAAGGTGGTAAGTCAATTTTCCTTACTCCATCGAGCCTTGCTTATGGTTCCACCGGCACTATGTACATTTCTCCTTATACACCGTTCATATTCCAGACACACCTTGTCAGGCTTGTAAAGCACCAGGGAAAAAAATAGCGTTACTGCAGCACAAATACGGCGAGTCTGTCGTTTATTGCGGGCCTGTTTTTCTTCCAATCCGAAATTGTCATGGTCCTTATATTCTCGGTTGCCAGTGTAACGTCCATTGCAATGCACAGCATGGTCCCGTCCTTGCATACCGAAAGTATTGATTCAAGCATCCTTTCGTTCCTGTAGGGTGTTTCCATGAATATCTGGGCATTGCCTTCCCTCGATCTTTTTTCAAGCTCCCTTAAGCTCGATGCCCTGTCGGCTGGTTTAACGGGAAGATATCCGTTGAAGGTGAAATTCTGGCCATTAAGTCCTGAAGCGATCATAGCAAGCAGTATGGATGAAGGACCTGATAGAGGTACCACTTTTATCTTTTTCCGGTGGGCAAATGCAATCAGTTTAGAACCGGGATCGGCTATTCCGGGAAGGCCCGCTTCACTCATGATCCCCATGTCGGCACCATTAAGCACCGGTTCCAGATATTGCCCGATCTCCGAATCATTGGTGTGTTCGTTAAGCTCATTGAAAACCGTATCATTGATCGGGAAATCCTTTTCGATTAACTTCAGGTACCTGCGTGCACTTCTCAAATCCTCAACAGCGAAGAGTCTCAGCTTTCGGGTAATTGCAAGCACTTTTTCAGGTATAACCTTACGGAAATCCTCATCACCGAGGGTGACAGGAACAAGATAGATCTTTCCGGCTGCCATAATTATGTTCTTACTGTAAATTTAACACAAAATTAGAAAGGCTTGTTGGCAGTTAAGGAATTTTGATTTAGGTTTGCTCAGAAATTTCTCTTGAGTGAAAATTACATTCCTTGGTACCGGTACCTCACAGGGTGTTCCTGTCATAGCATGCGATTGTGAAATTTGCCGGTCAGGCGATAGCCGTGACAAGCGTCTGAGAACATCGGTCCTTGTTGAAAAAGATGATACAATAATGGTTATTGATGCAGGTCCCGACTTCCGTCAGCAGATGCTCAGGGAGAATATCAGACGTCTCGATGCAATTATCCTTACCCATGAGCACAAGGATCACATTGCAGGTATGGATGATGTGAGGGCCTTCAATTACAAGAGTCAGGATGCCATTGATATTTTCGCAGAAGACCGTGTGCAGAAAGCTGTAAGGAAGGATTACTCCTATGTATTTGCTGAATATCAGTACCCGGGAATTCCAAAAATGAGGCTGAACCCGATCAGTGAATATGGTTTTTCAATTAAAGGTACTCCCCTGATACCCTTGCGGGTTTTCCATTACAGGCTGCCGGTCTATGGCTTCAGAATAGGGAATTTTGCATACATAACCGATGCAAATTATATCCCGGAGGAGACAAAAGAGAAATTATTCGGGATTAAATATCTGGTAATAAATGCTTTAAGAAAAGAAAAGCATATTTCTCATTTCAGTCTCAGCGAAGCAATTGATCTTATAAGGGAAATTTCACCAAGGAAAGCTTTCATAACGCATATAAGTCATCAGATGGGGTTTCATGAAGAGGTTTCAGGTACCCTTCCGCCAGGAATAATGCTCGCATACGATGGTATGAGCTTCCTGTGCGACGAGTGACTAATACCTTACCTTTCTTTTATAGCTTTTGGCCAGCTTTTTCTGGTAATCATTTGAAAAGTAATACCTGTTCCTTCCAAGTTGTTTTGTATTGTTTCTCGAGGCCCTTATTCTTTTTTCATAATACGGATTCTTCTTAGCGGAAGCACAGCCTGACATTACAAATGATATGGAAAGGAGAAGCAAAAAAAGAAGTCTCGATATTTTTTTCAGGAGCGTCATAATTGCATTATTTCCTTAATACTTTTTAAAACAGTTTTTTTAGTCTCATGTAAGTTTTAAATTGCATGAAATTTTATTGGCAATTTTTAATAATTATTTAATGATATCCTTCAAAATATTGTTCCGGATCGCTTTAGTTTTAATTATCCTGATCCCTTTTAATGTAAAATCCCAATCACTTAACAAAGTCCATATTTCGGAACAGACCGGGCTCAGTACCGACAGTTTGACTTTGTCTGACAACACAGGTTCTCTATTTAAACGCAAGAAACCTGTTTTAAGTTTCCAGCTCGACGAAAAAATGTTTACTTCGGTCGATGTTCCAGCTTTAAGATCAGGAAATAACTTCTCCCTTGAGTATGAAAACAAGCTGAAACTTTTGCTTCTGAATCCCGGATCATCACTGACTGGTTGGCAATGCGAATTTGAATTTGAAAATATTTCGTCCGACACAATTTCAATAAGCAATGTAATTCCCTTTGAATCAGATAATGAATCAGTAACCATAACAGGTAATGGCCCATGGGACCTTGCCCGTGCCTGGCTGTTGCGGCCGGGTTACCAGCCTGTAAGGGTAATCCTTCCCGATAATGCCTGGGAGATGGGCTATACTTCATTTGATGCGAACGACGGTTACTCGGTATGTGCAATAGCAAGGCGGCAGCAGACCCTGGGAGGAGAGAAGCAAAGGTATCAAACGATTCTTCCTCCGAAGGCAAAGGTTAATTACAAGATTTATGCTGAAGTTTTCAGGGGAGAATGGCAAAATGGTCTGCGGCTCATGTTCCGGGACAGATATTTGTATGATCTTGACAAATTCGATAATTCCCTGTATGAACGACCCGATCTTGCATGGATTAGAGAGAGCTATCTGATAATACTTCAAATGGCCTGGGACAGGGAGTTTTATGACAGGACAACCGGGAGATACACATTCCCTGACCTCCTCAGAAAAGGTAACGAACTGTTCGGGAACATTGATGTTTATGGGATCTGGCCTACATGGCCCCGTCTTGGCCTTGACCAGCGGAATCAATGGGATCTCTACGGGGACCTTCCCGGCGGGACTTCCCAGCTAAGGAGTTTCGCCCGCCTTGCCCGCCAGAACAATACCAGATTCTTTATCTCTTATAATCCATGGGATAACAGTACCAGGAATGAGGATCATTACAGTGGAATGGCCCGGCTCATTAAGGAAACAGAAGCCGATGGAGTTGTCCTTGATACTAAGGGAAGTTCGAGCTATGAATTACAGGCTGCTGCCGACAGCGTAAGAAAAGGTGTTATAATGTTTTCCGAAGGGATGGCAATTACAAGAGATATGCCCGGTATTATTTCGGGCAGGGTGCACAATGCAATTTATTACAGTCCTGAACTCAATCTTAACAAGCTGATAAAACCCGATTTCTCAATCTTCAGGGTATGCGATGTGGGAGAGGATCTCATACATCGTGAAATAGCCATTGCTTTCTTCAACGGATATGGAACAGAGCTGAATATGTTCCGCCCGGGAGGAAGGGATGACAACCACAGGGCCGACCTTGAATATCTTGCCAGAACAACATTTACTCTCCGCCAGAATAATGATGCATTCCTCGACAGGGACTGGACACCGCTTATTGAAACCAGGACCGATAAAGTGTTTGTTAACCGGTGGGAGGCAGGTGAGAAGAGTATTTATACTGTATTGAACATGAAGCCTGAAGGATTTGAAGGCAGGCTTTTTGAGGTCAGGGATATAATCCGCAAGCATTACGTTTCGTTATGGAACCACGAAAATATTGTTCCTGTTACCGAGAACGGGATAACCTATATTACTGCAAAAGCTGCCGGGTATCCATCTTCATTCTCCGGGACCCGGA
>DAIUKI010000269.1:0-4441 GCA_036848255.1 Bacteroidales bacterium
TGGGACAATTAATTATTCTTCAGGCCATAGGCCTGTAATATTTATAGGGATGGGCAAGAAATATTAGGTCATTATGGGACAATTAATTATTCTTCAGGCCATAGGCCTGTAATATTTATAGGGATGGGCGCAGCCCGTCCCGGATGAACCAACAATCCAATAGCCCCGTATGGGGCGTAATATCACAATATATTAGTCCGAGATTGTTTGGTTTAAATTGACCTCTGCTAATCCGATTATTAGCCAGGAAATGATAATTTTAACCCAAAAATTTCCAAATGATAGTTTACAAATTCGGCGGGGCATCGGTTAAAGATGCAAATGGCATAAAGAACCTCAGGGAGATTGTCTCGAATGTAAAAGAAAATCTTGTCGTGGTCGTCTCTGCCTTTGGAAAAACAACTAATGCCCTCGAAATGGTGCTTAAACACTGGATGGCTGGAGACGAAAACTATAAGGCCCTGCTGGATAATATTTACAGCTACCATCTTTCTGTTGTCGGGGACCTCTTCCCATCGGGAAATTCAGTCAGGAGCAAAATAGATTTATCATTTTCAAATCTTAGGGAATATATAAAAGCATCAAAAAGGGGGGATTATGATTACGAATACGATCAGATTGTCTCATATGGAGAGATATGGTCGACAATAATTGTAGCGGCATTCCTTCAGGCCACCAGTCTGAAGGCGGAATGGACCGATATAAGAGGTAACCTGATAACCGACGACAGATTTCGTGACGCCGATATCCTGTGGAACGAAAGCACCGCGAGGATAAAAGGAGTTTTTGATTTCAGGACGACTGATATTTATGTGACACAGGGATTTATCGGAAGTACTATTGATGGTCGGACCACAACCCTGGGCAGGGAAGGCTCGGATTATACTGCTGCTCTGCTTGCAAATATCCTTGATGCAGAGGGAGTCGTGGTATGGAAGGATGTACCCGGACTCCTGAATGCTGATCCCAGGTGGCTCTCCGATGCCAGCAGGCTGGAGGAAGTCTCATACCGCGAAGCGGTTGAAATGACATTCTCCGGAGCTAAGGTGATCCACCCCAAGACGATCAAGCCGCTTCAAAATAAAAGCATACCGCTTTACGTGAAATCGTTTCTTGTACCTGGCGAAGCCGGGACAGTAATAAAATCTGAGACGGCACTGAAGCACGGCCTTCCTGTTTTTGTGAAAAAGGAGAATCAGATAATGATCTCAATACTTCCGAAGGACTTTTCATTCGCAATGGGTGAAAACCTGAGCAGGATCTTTTATCTGTTTATCCACCATGGTATTAAGGTGAACCTGGTCGAAGCAAGTGCAATTAGCATTGATGTTTGCATTGACGACGACCGTAACAGGATTGAATCCCTCATTGATGATCTAAGTGCAGAATTTACCGCAGCTTATAATGATAATGTTGAGATGCTCTCGATAAGGCATTACACCCAAGAAGCAATTGAACGGATAACTACCGGCAGGGAGATTCTTCTTGAGCAGAGAACAAGGAGTTCAGTGAGGTTTGTGGTAAGATAAGAAGGTTGCTTCGTCGCCCCGCACAGCGGGGCTCCTCGCAATGACCCTGCCTTCACGTAAATTATCTTGGAGGCACCGTCATTGCGAGTCCGACGAAGGAGGACTAAGCAATCCTTAAGATTTGGCAGAAGGTTATCTCTGGAAGATCAGCCTCTGTCCCCTGTAATCATTATCGATCACTCCGTTATCATAGACAATACTTCCGTTAATTATAGTCATCC
The DNA here is from genome assembly GCA_036848255.1 of Bacteroidales bacterium. Classification (GTDB taxonomy): domain Bacteria; phylum Bacteroidota; class Bacteroidia; order Bacteroidales; family VadinHA17; genus LD21. The sequence goes on from DAIUKI010000269.1 coordinate 1,751, forward strand.
TGACCTTCGACCTGAAGGTCGTCCCTTCGAAAGGTGACCAACCGCATTTATAAAGTATGTTATCCTTTGCGACGGTCCATGGATCATCGGGATTGACGAGACAGAGGTCAGCTTTATAGCCTTCGCGGATAAACCCCCTTTCCCTGATATTAAACAATATGGCAGGGTTGTGGCACATTTTTTCGACGATCTTTTCAGCTGAGATAAGTTTTCTGTGCCAAAGTTCCAGCATTACCACAAGAGAATGCTGAACAAGCGGACCACCAGAAGGGGCATTGAAATAGGAGTTGTTTTTTTCTTCAGCTGTATGGGGAGCATGATCGGTGGCGATAATATCAATTACATCATTTATGGTGGCGTTTAACAAAGCTTCCCTGTCGAATCTTGTTTTGATCGCAGGGTTCCATTTAACAAGAGTCCCTTTATCTTCATATGCCGTATCATCAAACCAGAGATAGTGGATGCACACTTCACCCGTTATCCTTTTCTGGGACAGCGGCAACTCATTGCTGAAGAGCTTCATTTCATCGGCTGTTGAAAGATGAAGGATATGAATGCGGGTATTATATTCTTTAGCCAGTTTAACTGCATATGAGGAAGAGAGGAAGCAGGCCTCGCGGCTGCGGATCAGAGGGTGCATATTTAAAGGAACAGCTTCCCCGTATTTTTTCCTGTAAATTTCAGTGTTCTTTCTTATGATGGGTTCAGCCTCGCAATGACATGCAACAGGTATTCGGGCTTTTGAGAACAGGTTCCTTAATGCCGTTTCATTGTCGACAAGCATGTTTCCGGTTGAAGATCCCATGAATAGCTTAATCCCGCATACTCCTGAGGGATCAGCGTTCATCACTTCATCGAGGTTGGTATTTGTAGCTCCGATATAGAAGGAGTAATTTGCCAGGGAGCTTTCAGATCCCAGCCGGAATTTCTCATTCAGCAGGGCATTTGTTACTGTCTGAGGATAGGTGTTTGGCATATCCATAAAGGAGGTTATCCCTCCTGCCACGGCGGCCCGCGATTCGGTGAAGATATCTCCCTTGTGGATGAGTCCCGGTTCCCTGAAATGAACCTGATCGTCAATTATTCCGGGAAGAAGAAGGAGCCCCTTTGCATCAATTATATGAGCTTTTTCAGGAATTGCTATTTGTCCGGGTGAGGTTACTGCGGAAATAATCTCATCCCTGATCAGCACCTCTCCCCTGAAGGTTCTGCCTTCATTTATTATTGTGGCATTCTTAATGAAAATATTGTTCATGAATTGATGATAAGTTTAACCCACCCCTATCACCCGCGGAAGCGGGGGCTCTCCAGGGGAACTTAAGTAACGCACCTTGATGCCGTTATGCCGTCATGCCGTTACGCCGTTACGCCCTCTTTTATATTTTATAAACCAGCTCCTAACCCTCATTCTCAGTACTCCCCACAGCGCCTCATTAAAAATTCCTCCTGTCATTTTGGACGTTCCAAGTTTTCTATCGGTAAATATTATAGGAATTTCAACAATTTTATATTTAAGTTTCCAGGCAGTGAATTTCATCTCGATCTGGAAGCAATAACCTTTTGATTTGATCTGGTCGGGCCTGATGTTTTCAATTACCTCTCTTTTGTAGCATACGAATCCGGCAGTTGCATCCATGATCTTCATCCTTGTTATCATCCTGACATAGATTGAGGCGAAGTAGGACATCAGCACCCTTGAAAGTGGCCAGTTCACAACGTTTACTCCGCTTATGTATCTAGAACCAATAGCTACATCGGCGCCCTGATCGTTGCAGGCGTTGTATAGCCTTACAAGGTCCTCGGGATTGTGCGAGAAGTCGGCGTCCATCTCATATATTAAGGTATACCCTTTATCGAGTGCCCATTTGAATCCTGTTATATAGGCTGTGCCAAGCCCAAGCTTGCCGGACCGTTCAATCAGATGTACGTTGGGATAAAACGGGGCAAGGTTTTTAACGATTGTCGCGGTTCCATCGGGGGAGTTATCATCAATAACAAGGATGTCGAATGAAACAGGAAGTAGGGAAATAGCCTTTATAAGCATCTCTATATTCTCCTTCTCCTTGTATGTCGGGATGATAACAATATTGGGCATGGCAAACAAATATTCACGAAAATACATTTTTCATTTGACAGGATGGGCATGCGATGATTTATTTCTCGATGCGGGGAAAATTTTTATTTATTTCTTTGCAGGGAATTTTTGAAGCATTATCTTTGACCTCCCAAAAGTCAGGTGGCGGTTCATTGAATTATTTAGGTGCAAAATTGCCGTAAGCAGGCAATAAAAGAGTCCCATAGCTCAGTTGGTTAGAGCGCTACACTGATAATGTAGAGGTCCTCAGTTCAACTCTGAGTGGGACTACGGGGATGTGCGATGTATTATAGGCGATAGGCGATATTGAATCAGTTCTTACATCGCCTATCGAAAATAATACATCGCCTATCGAAATGGGGAATTAGCTCAGTTGGTCAGAGCACCTGCCTTGCACGCAGGGGGTCAAGGGTTCGACTCCCTTATTCTCCACTATCAGCCGCCGTAGCCTTGGCGAAGGAGGCAAGTGATTTCGGAATGCGGATTTTCGATTTCGGATTTTAAATCCGCAATCACCAATCCGAAATCCGAAATTAATTCTAAAAGTTCTTTTAATATTGGTATATGTATCTGAATTACAGAGCATAATGGCGATT
>DAIUKI010000270.1:0-4439 GCA_036848255.1 Bacteroidales bacterium
TTCTTCCCCGAAGCAGGATTTTCTGCCGGTATGACACACGGGTCCGGCGGGATCCACTTTGATAAGCAGGGTATCATTATCACAGTCAATTGTTATATCTTTAACAATCAAGAAATTGCCTGAAGTTTCTCCTTTGGTCCAGAGCCGGTTTTTGCTCCGGCTGAAAAATGTTACTTTTCCTTCCTTCCTGGTTTTTTTGAATGCTTCTTCATTCATATACCCGACCATCAGAACCTGCAGGGTGTTGTCGTCCTGTATTACAACCGGAACAAGGCCGCTACCCTTATTGAAGTTGATTTCCATCTATCTACAAAGATTATTATTTACTGTTCGTTTAGGGCTAAAGCCCGGTTAGTAGTCCTATGCTTTTTCCCCAGCCTGAAGGCTGGGGTTAGAGCAGTCTTAAGAATCTGGACTTTGGTCCATCATCTTTGCTTTAACCACGGCATTAATGCCGTGGTTAGTTATGCCAAAACAAATCAGGACTTTAGTCCTTAAGTTCTTATGTTGATCCCCTTTCCTGACAGATACTCTTTCAGTTCCGGGATTGATATTTCCCCAAAATGGAAGATACTTGCTGCCAGGGCGGCGCTGCATGTGGTTTTTGTAAAGACCTCCCAGAAGTGCCCCATTGTTCCGGCTCCGCCTGAAGCTATGACAGGTATGTTAACGTTTTTGCTTACCTCCCTGGTAATCTCAATTGAAAACCCTGATTTCGTTCCATCCGCATTCATGGAGGTGAGCAGTATTTCTCCGGCCCCCATTTTTTCAGCTTTTACTGCCCAGTCAACGGCATTTGAAGGAGTAAGGGTCCGTCCTGCATCAATATATACAATCCATTCATTGTTAGTGAAATGAGTGTCAATAGCTACAACCACGCATTGACTGCCGAACCGTTTCGCTATCTGGGTTATCAGGCCCGGATTTCTGAAAGCGGATGAGTTGATGCTGACCTTGTCGGCCCCGGCAGTTATCAGGAGGGCAGCATCATCAATTGTCTCTATCCCTCCGCCAACGGTGAATGGGATATTTATTTCAGCTGCAATCCTTCCAACCAACTCAGCAAAAGTCTTCCGTTTCTCAATAGTTGCCGTAATATCGAGGAAGACAAGTTCATCGGCTCGCTGTTCGACATATTTTTTTGCAAGTTCCACCGGATCGCCGGCATCACGGATATCAATAAAATTGATTCCCTTGACTGTTCTTCCGTCTTTTATATCAAGACACGGGATAATTCTTCTTTTTAACATAGGCGGCTAAGATCTTTTAAATCCAGAATTCCTTCGTACAATGCTTTTCCTATTATTGCTCCCTCACATCCGGCAGTTGACAATTTCATGATATCCTTCACTGAAGAAATACCACCGCTGGCGATAAGCTTGATTCCGGGGATCACAAGTATTTCCTTATACAGATCAAAAGAGGGTCCCTTAAGCATCCCATCCTTATCAATGTCGGTGCAGATTGTATACTTGATTCCTTTTGACCTGTAGCCGGAAATAAAGCTTATTACATCCGAATCGGAGCTTTCAACCCAGCCTTCAGTGGCTATTTTACGGCCGACAGAGTCAGCTCCGAGAATGATTTTCTCCTGTCCCCATTTCGAAAGCCATTCAAGGAAGAGAGCCGGGATGTTTACGGCAATACTTCCGCATGTGATCTGCCTTGCACCACTGCTGAAAACTATATGAAGATCATCATCGGATCTGATCCCCCCACCGAAATCTATTTTAAGGGTTGTTCCTGCAGTGATCTTTTCCAGGATCCTGTAATTGACCACCCGTTTCTTCAGGGCACCATCGAGATCGACCAGATGGATATACTTTATACCGCTATCCTCAACCTGGCGGGCCACTTCAAGGGGATTCTCATTATAGATCTTCCTGGTTTTAAAATCTCCCTTTGTAAGCCTGACGCACTTACCTTCAAGAATATCGAGTGCAACAATTATCCTCATAGCTCAAGAAAGTTCTTAAGGATTTTTATGCCTGTATCGGCTGACTTCTCCGGATGAAACTGGACAGCATAAAAGTTTTCCCTGTGCATTGCAGCGCTGAAGGGAAGGACATAGTCGCAGATCGCTGATGTATAATCGGTTATTTCGGCATAAAAGCTGTGAACATAATAGACGTTCTCATCGGGTCTGACACCTTTGAAGAGAGAGCCTTTCAGAGCTGAGAAATCGTTCCAGCCCATGTGAGGAACTTTTTCAAAAGGGGGGAATTTTTTGACTGCTGCATCAAAAATACCAAGGCATCGTGTACATCCTTCATATGAAATATCGCACATAAGATGCAATCCCAGACAGATTCCAAGTACAGGTTGTTTCAGCGATAATATAAGCTTATCCAGTTTTTTCTCCCTCAGATATTTCATTGCGCTGCTTGCTTCCCCAACACCTGGTATTATGACTTTCTCGGCAGCAATCAACTCTTCCTCCTGATCAGTCACCCGGGTATCAAAGCCAAGCCTGTTAACAGCATTCTGAACCGACTGAATATTTCCTGCACTGTATTTTAGAATTGCTATCATAAGGCGCCTTTTGTAGATGGTAAGTTATAGTTATCTGTCATTTTTACAGCCATTTTGAGGGTTTTGGCGAATGCTTTGAATATTGCCTCAATTTTGTGATGGTCATTTTCACCTTCGGCTTTAATGTTCAGATTGCATTTTGCACTGTCGCTGAACGACTTGAAAAAATGAAAGAACATTTCCGAAGGGATATCGCCAATCATGCCTTGAACAAAGCTGACATCCCAGATTAGCCATGGCCTGCCTCCGAAATCGATGGCTACCTGTGCAAGTGAATCATCCATGGGAAGAAGAAATCCATATCTCTCTATTCCCTTTTTGCTTCCAAGGGCTGAAAAGACTCCTTCACCAAGAGCTATCGCGACATCCTCGACAGTGTGATGCTGATCAACATTCAGGTCGCCAATAGCCTTGATCGAGAGATCGATACATCCATGTTTAGGAATCTGCTCAAGCATATGATCAAAAAATCCGAGACCTGTAACGGTGGAGCCTTTCCCTGATCCATCAAGGTTTATTTCAAGTTCAATTGAGGTCTCTTTAGTTTTCCGTTTTATTCGTGCTTTTCTTGGAATAGATTTCAGGTATTTAAAGATATCGTTCCAATCGGTAGAATTGAAAGATGAAAGAGGATGCGGTTCATCCTTTATGTAAATTGCATTACAGCCAAGATTGACAGCAAGCTGGAGATCTGTTATCCTGTCGCCGATGACATATGAAGAATCAAGGTCAATACCCTGCGAAAGATATTTTGTAAGCATGGCTGTTCCTGGCTTCCTTGTGGGAGAATTTTCTTCCGGCAAAGTACGGTCGATAAAGACTTCCGCAAATTCAATTCCTTCACCCCTGAGGATCTGAAGCATTTTATTATGCGATGGCCAGAACATTTCTTCCGGAAACGTTTCAGTACCCAGACCATCCTGGTTGGTCACCATCACCAGCTCATAATCAGTTTCCTTAACAATTCCAGAGAGGGCTGAGATAACGCCCGGAAGAAACTGAAACTCCTCAACAGTGTCAGCCAACCCGTTGGCCGGCTCAGCAAGAATTGTAGAATCCCTGTCGATAAATAATACCTTCTTCATTTACTGATTCTTCTCAATGCTCCCAAAAGCATGTCGTTTTCTCTTTTTGTTCCGACAGTAATACGGATGCATCCGGGAACGATCTTATTCCTGTTCCTTACAATGATTTTATTCTCAATCAGTTCAGAGTAAATCAAATCGGCATTTCCGGTTTTTACCAATAGAAAATTTGAGTCGGACGGGAACACCTTTTCAATGATACTGATTTTTTCAAGTTCATGCGCCATCCTTTTTCTTTCTTTTTTGATCATACCGATCTTGTTTTTCAACAATTCAAAGCGTGTAAGGCATTTCAATGCAGCTTTTTGATTTGGTGAACTGATGTTATAGGGTGGTTTCATCTTATTGAAATACCCGGCCAGGGCTGTATCCATAAATGCCATCCCGATACGTGCAGCAGCAAGTCCCATTGCCTTGCTGAAAGTTTGCATTACTATCAGATTATTAAACCGGTTTATCATATTTTTGAATGAAGGCTGTTCTGAAAAATCGATATAGGCTTCATCAATGACAACAATTCCTCCGAAACCTGAAATGATCGATTCCATTTCGAAAACCTGCATTGAATTTCCTGTCGGGTTGTTCGGGGAGCAGATAAAAATAAGTTTAATGGCAGGATCTTTAAGTGTTTGATATACACTTTCACCATCAATCAGAAAATCATCAGAAAGGGAAACCTTAACAAGCTTCACATCATTTATTGAAGCCGATACCTCGTACATCCCGTAAGTTGGAGTGAAGGTGAGTGCTTTATCAGATCCGGGATTGCAGAATATCCTGAAACAAAGATCAATTATTTCATCGCTGCCATTTCCGAGGAAA
>DAIUKI010000271.1:0-4422 GCA_036848255.1 Bacteroidales bacterium
CTGGATGATAGCTGCCATTATCTGATTATCGGTTTGACAGGTAAACTGGATGATCTTTCAATCTTTGAATTACCCCTGAAAATAATAAACAGAAAGTGTAGCATTGGACCAATTGAACTTACTGATTCTGATGATGCAATATTAATAATTAACGAAAGGGCACAGTGTGTAAGTGTAATAGGTAACTCTTATGAAGCCTTAAGAAGTATTTCATTTGGGCGTTTTATGGGATTATATGATTATTATATACTCAAGAATAATAAAATGAGCTATCTGGGTAATTTAAAGAACAATAGGTTCATATCGGATAGTCTTGTGGATTTAGCACTTATCCGAAAGGAAAACTACTCTCAAAAAATTGATAATAAATATATAGAAGCTTGTTTTTCCTGTAATTACAAAACGATTAATCAGTTTCAAAGTTCGATTGATGATTTAATAGATTCGTTTGATGATTTTTGCAGGCTTTACAAAGTAACAAAACCGTCTCAAAAACTAAAATTCTATATTCACCGGGATCAATTAGAGATAAATATTGTCAGTGGTGACCCAAAACCTGGTACCACCGGAGGATTAGTGATTGACAGTCTGATTCATACGGTAGGCATCGATAAAGAGTTATTAACTCATGAAGGGGTTCATTTTATATTTAATAGCAATTTAAGGAGTCCAAATGCTTTTTTTAACGAAGGTATTCCTTCGTCTTTTGCATTATTTCAACATCCTGAGCGTATTACGAATGATTGTAGATTAATTCAGGACAATCTGGAAATAACAGATTTAATAACCGGAAAAACAGAATTCTGGAGAGGGCCATATAAAAATGGACAATGTTTATCATACCCTATATCAGGCCTTTTTGTAAAATTCTTAATTGATAAATATGGTATTGATAAGTTAAAGAGAGTTTATCAATATTCTGACTTAACTGAAGGCTTTAAGACTATTTATAATGTGGAACTCCCTATGATAGTAGCAGAATGGAGGAACTTTGTACTGGGGAAAAATGAATAATTCCATTGCCCAACAGGAACTTGTATATACCTCCGGGCAATCTGTCAGGCACGGAACAATAAAGAAAAAATGATTCATATGGATAATATTTGGTACAACATTAAAACAGGTTTCAGGTATTTATTCAGACAAAAAAGCATTTCATTGATGAATCTGCTGGGACTCTCAATAGGTATGTCTGTTGCTATTCTCATTTTCTACTTTGCAAGTTTTGAGATGAGTTATGATAATTTTCATAAGGATGGGAAACTGATTTACAGGATCATATCAGTTAATAATGGGACCGGGGGAACGGATTACCGGGCTACAACACCATTACCTTTACCTGCAGCAGTAAGGGCAGACATCAAAGAGGCTGAAATGACGACGGGCTTGTCTCTCTTTTTGAATGATGATGAGCCGGTTCAGATTAGTGATCAATCCTTTTTTAATCTGACCGGATACACAGCTGACTCGTGTTTCCTGAAAATGTTCAATTTCCCATTGATATATGGCAATCCAAACACAGTTTTTGATAATCCGGGCTCAGTGGTAATTACAATGAATACTGCAAAGAAATTATTTGGAGATGAAAACCCGCTGGGGGATGAGTTGATAATAGGTGATTTCAATTTCACAGTTTCCGGGATTTTGAAAGATCTGCCTGAGAATTCTATATTTAAATTTGACCTTCTTGTCTCGAATGACATTCTAAAGAAGATGCATCCCGATCTTGCAAGTATGTGGTGGGGAGGAGGATCGATTACATTCATAAAAACCTATACGAATCAGGATGTCAATTCGGTAAGGACAAGCCTTGCTGCTATCCCGGATAAATATTTTCCTGACTATCTCAAAGGAAGGGAAAGCTATGACATTCAGCCTCTAGAAGATATCCACCTTGACAATAATGTTGCGGGTGATGCAAAACCTCCGGTTTCAGTAAATTATCTCTACATTTTGATGGCAATCGCCTTTGCGGTTTTATTTATTGCCTGCGCTAACTTTGTTAACCTCTCTACAAGTCAATCAGAAAAACGGGCCAGGGAAACAGGTCTTCGGAAGCTTGCAGGAGGAAGAAGATTACAGATAACATTCCTGTTCATTGGCGAAGCCGTTACCCTGTCATTAGTTGCAGTTGTTTTTGCCGTGTTTCTGTCGAAACTGTTCTTGCCTTGGTTTAATGAATTATCCCAGAGGAATATTAATATCAACTTCGCCGATGGAAAGATTATCCTGGCTGTTCTTGCTTTCGGGATTCTTACGGGAGTTTTGTCAGGTATCTATCCGGCACTTCTGTTCTCTAAATATCAACCTGTTCAGATACTTCGTTCCCGGATCAGTGCTCAAAGAAGTAAAATCGGAATACGTAAAGGATTTATAATTGCCCAGTTTGTGATAACCATAATTCTTATCATATCGCAACTATTTATCACCAGGCAGATTTCATTCATGAAGAATCATGATCTGGGATTCAAAGAAGAAAACCTCCTGTCGGTTCCTATATCTGTTAAAGATGAAAGCAACCGCATGGCATTTGCAAGGCTGTTTGCCGGGAATATCGAAAGAGAGGCAACAACCTATGATATAAAGGGTGTCTCACTAACTGAGAATGTTCCGGGACGAAATTTCCCTAACAGATTTGCAGTTGTTCCTGATGGAAACTCTCCGGAAGACTCCAGAGAAATGGTAGTGACATCAATAGATGAACATTTTACTGATGTATTTCAAATCCAGGTAATAAGCGGCAGAATGCTTTCTGATACTATTGTATCCGACAGATTCAATAATGTAATGATCAATGAATCGGCAGTCAGAAAACTGGGATGGGATAACCCAATCGGGAAAAGACTCAGGTTCAAACACGAGGAGGAGTCGGTTACAATCATCGGTGTAATTAAAGATATTAATTTCAGGTCGTTGCAAACTCAGATTGAACCGGTTGTGTATCGTTATACAGGTTCAAACTGGCTGGCAGGTTACATGACACTGAGGTTAGATGAAAAGTATTATTCGCAGACAATTAAATTCATCAAAGAAACCTGGGAAGAGATGGCTCCGGGCGTGCCCTTTCAATACTTTTTTATAAAAGATAAATATATTGAAAGATACAGGGATGAAGAAAGGCTGTCTGATATTGTCGGGACCTTTACAATAATAGCTGTTTTCCTTTCGTGTCTTGGACTTTTTGCATTGATTGCCTGGTTTTCACTTCAACGTACCCGAGAAATCGGAATCCGCAAAATTAATGGAGCAAGCATTACTGAAGTTATGTACATGCTCAGCAGTGATTATATTAAATTGGTGGCAATAGCTTTTATTATTGCATGCCCGATAGCCTGGATCATTATGCATAAATGGCTGCAAAACTTCGCTTACAAAACCGGGCTCAGCTGGTGGATTTTTTGTTTATCAGGAATTATTGCTCTCGGAATTGCTATATTAACAGTCAGTTTTCAAACATGGAGGGCTGCATTAAAAAATCCGGTTGAGTCACTCAGATATGAGTGACGAAATCCCCGATAGCGAAGCGTATCAGGATGGATGCTTTAAAGTACAAATAGATATATACAATAACAATGAATATTAAGTTGATTCTGATAATTGTGTTTTCCGCTCTCTATGGATTCTTTGAGATATTCATGAGCAGACTTCAAAAAGACAAAAGGGAAATCTCTAAATCCGGAGACAAAGGGAGCATTTGGTTACTCACCATTTCAATTACAATTGGATACTGGCTTTCTTTTATAATTGCTGCTACTAAAACTGGACGGATATATCATTGGAATACCTTCTTCTTAATTGGATCTATTTTAGCAGTAATTGGATTGATAATCAGAGTGACCTCAATATTGCAGCTTAAACAACAGTTTACATATACCGTGACTAAGATAGAAAACCATGAGCTGGTTGAGACAGGGTTATATAAAATCATAAGGCACCCAGGGTATCTTGGACAGCTTATTATTTTTCTGGGGATTTCTACCTGTTTATCTAATTGGTTATCAATATTACTTATGCTTGTTCCGGTTTTATTGGGATATCTCAATCGTATAAATGTTGAGGAAAAGTTTATGGCTGAGCAGATGGGAGAAATTTATCTTAACTACCAGAAAAGGACAAAGAAGTTGATTCCGGCGATTTATTAAAAACGATTCAAATTTGCAAACTGAATAATTTAGTGGTTCGAATAAATAAGCTATGAGTAGAGGATTTGTCAAAGAAGACGATCAGGAAGAAGTTCCGATAGTGCCGCTGAGGGCATTTTTACCGGATGGTATACCAAACTTTGTTACACCTGCCGGAATGGAACAGCTGATGGCTGAAAAGCAGATGCTTATCAACGAGAAAGACAATCTGAGCAGTACCAACGAAAATGAAAAGCGAATTGCGGTGAACTTCATCAATGCAAAATTGCAGTTGCTGAAC
>DAIUKI010000272.1:0-4406 GCA_036848255.1 Bacteroidales bacterium
GGTTTTGGCCTGGCTTTCACTTATTGAATTTCAGTCGATTGCCAATCTTCTGCCAATGATCTTTGAAAAGGGTGACGATCCATTGATAATTGCACTTGACGGAGTTTCGGATGTAAGGAATTTCGGAGCAATAGTACGCACCGCCGAATGCCTTGGAGCACATGCAGTTATAATTCCCGAGAAAGGATCGGCCAGGATAACTGCCGATGCAATAAAGACATCCGCCGGAGCACTTCATACCTTTCCTGTATGCAGGGAAAAAAGCATCGTTAGATCAATTGAGTATCTAAGGGAATCAGGACTTAAGGTTATAGCTGCAGGCGAAAAATCAGGTTCCCCGGTTTCTGAAGCTGATCTTAAGGGCCCTGCGGTCCTGATAATGGGATCGGAAGACAAAGGAATCAGCCGTGAACTTTTATCTTTATCTGATCAGCAGATTATGATCCCGATGAAGGGAAAAATTGAGTCATTAAATGTTTCTGTCGCAGCCGGAATACTTCTTTATGAAATCGCGCGACAGCGACAGGTCTGATCAGTCAATAATACTAATTATTCTCTGATCGAGCAAAGTCTGGTCAGCAGTAAATGAAGCCAGTCCTGCAAGGGTCAGAAGGGTATCCGGGGCAATTTTCCCATCCCTGATCATCTGCTGCCATTTGGTATAAACCGGGATCTTCCCGTCGCCTGCAATAGTGGCTTTTTCTTCTCTTGAAAGTGAAGGGAACATATCTTCACACCCCTCTTCATGAGCAATATGCACCAACTCCGGACCTGAAAGCGGCAGCTTCTGATTAAGTCTTTGAGCAAGGCTGAGAACCCTGTCATCAACCTCCCAGAATTTTTCAATTCCTGCATCCTTTGCCGTGGGATAAATGCTTACATCATAGTTCTCGTGGGTCCGCGATGAAAATTTGCCGGTCAACGACTTTCGTCCGGCAGCTGCCACCTTCGGAGGCATTGTAAAGACATCTGTTCCGGCAAGCAGTTCAAGCTGGTTATAATGGCGCAGACTGGCAGCAATCAGTTTAGTCTGCCATTGATTCTCTGCAGAAAATGCAGTGACCCAGTTCTGGGAAGAGATAACTGCTTTCTCACCGGCACCCGACCCGTCTCCAAGCTTATTGTCCATCATGAATGCCCCTATCCGTCCAAGAAAAACATTGACATAATCAGGCTGGGCTGTCCTTGTTACAATAACATTCTGCCTGGCGCTGAATTCAAGTGTGAAGTTTATCCGTACACCGGCCTCCTTCAGTCGCCTTGCCCCTATCAGACCTTCAGCAGTATATGGCACTTTTACTATGAACTGGTCAGGACATATCTCATGATAGCGTTTACCGTAATATTCAATTGCCTTTATGTCATGTGCGGTATCCGTATGGAGCTCAACGCTTACAAATCCTCCGAATTTTGACGCCAGCCTCAGGCCGTGTCTTGCATTGAGCATGAATGAGATCTCCTTCACCTTTGATTCAAGAGGAAGCTCATGAACAATATGCTTTGCATCCGAAATAAAGATATCATAGATCCCTTTTTGTATCTCATTATTGAGAAGAGTGTTATTCGTGGTCAGTGCACTCATCTCCGGCGACCAGTTTGCCTCAGCCTCCTCAATGTCGCCTGTATCAAGCCAGAGTTCCGTTCCTGTATCTCTGAGGGATTGCCAGAAAGGATCCTTTTTGCTGTTGATATGCTTCTCGTTAAGATTTGCCCAGAGAAAATCGCTTATTCTTGTATTCAGGTCAGCCATATTATTTAGTATTTGTCATATAACACATTTAATCTCAATTTGTTTCCACCAATCTGTTTATATCGTCACCTGTAGGGTGCTGGAAGACTTTAAGTTCAAACTCATCCAGGCTGGCGAGCAGGTGCTCAAGTATTTCCGACTGAAGGTTTTCGTAAGGCACCCATGCGTTGTTCATGGCATAGGCAAATACATGCAGGGGTAATCCGTTGCCCTCCGTATCCCTGTGCCTTATCATCACAGTTTCCTTCTTTTCGACCATTGGATGGTTCTTCAGGAATGAAACAGCGTAAATTCTGAAAAGACCCAGGTTGGTCAGACTCGGAGTGTCCGGGAAATGTTCAGACATCAGAGGTAGTGTCTTGATCTTTTCAATGAGTGCCTGATCAGGGAATTTTATGCTTCTCATATCGATATTGATTGTTCTTTTCATCTGCCTCAGGCCCGATTCCTCCATCCCCCTCCAGTTCTGAAACGACTCGCTTACAAGTGAGTAAACCGGAATTGTAATAATTGTCTTGTCAAAATTCCTGACCTTGACGGTAGTCAGGGTGATGTCTTCTGTTGTCCCGTCCACTCCCCTCGAAGGAATTGTGATCCAGTCCCCGATTTTCAGCATATCATTACCGGCCAGCTGAATACTGGCGACCAGTCCAAGGATGGCATCCTTGAAAATGAGTAAAAGGACCGCTGCCATGGCTCCCATCCCTGCTATAATTGTGCCTACCTCCTTCCTGAAGATCACAGAAATAATTATAAGCAGGGCAATAACCACTATGAACAGTTTTACAAGCTGAACAAAACCCTTTATGTTGCGATGCTGTGAAACTGGCAGCGTCAAATATATCTTATGCCATGATTCGATGAATAAAATTATGACCACCATCCCGGTAAGTACCATATATATATATGTCATCTTCCTTACGGCCATCAGCCAGCCGGGATAAGCCTCAAGCGCCCACCCGGCCATGAACCAGATAACCAGTGCAGGGGCAAGGTGTGACAGACGCAAAAAGACCTTCTGTTCAAGAAAAACATCATCCCAGGTTGATGCTGTCCTTTTTATGATCCTTGTCACCACCTGCAGGATCACTATTTTTACAATCGTGTAAACAACCCAGCTCAGGAACAGCACGATGAGAACAAGACCCGCAGTGCTCAGGAATGAAGAGAGGCTGTAGCTTAGTCCGGCATTTATGAAAAACTCTTTCAGCCAGATTGCAGGATCATTTGAAAATTGCATCGTAATCAGGTTTATTCCGGTGCAAAAATAGGTAAATTCTTAATCCTTATTGATGAATATGCTTAGCTTTATATCACAAAATCAAAACCGGGCATATATGAGGATCTCAATAGCTTTTATACTGACAATCTGTACATTGACAGCATCGGGACAGACTATTTTTGAAAAATATTTTACAGATAAAGTATTGCGGTTCGATTTTATGCTTGCAGGGAACAGTCAGAAAACTGAGGTATATCCGGTGGAAATGAAAGAGGAACCCATTTTTGGAGGATCTCATGAAAACCTGATCGATCCGTTTGATTATGGGAACTTTAAATATGAAGTATTTGATGCAGCCGAAAACAAACTGATATATTCACGGGGATTTTGCACGCTTTTCCAGGAATGGCAGACAACATCAGAAGCCAGAACTATGGAACGCAGCTTCTACGAAGTTGCGACAATGCCTTACCCAAGGAACAAGGTCCGTTTCATCCTGAGCCTCAGAGAAAAAACCGGAAATTTTTCAAAACTGTACGAAACCGTTATTGATCCTGCCGATTATTATATAAGAAAAGAAAAAACAGTGAATACGGCCGTTTCAAGAATTTATGGTCAGGGAGATCCACAGAAATGCGTCGATCTTGCTTTTGTGGCTGAAGGCTATACTGCAGATGAAATCGGTAAATTCAGGCAGGATGTGAAAAAAATGGCAGATGTCCTTTTTTCTGAAGCCCCCTTCAGTGAATACAGGGACAAAATAAACATCTGGGCAGTTGAAGTTGTCTCTCAGGAATCCGGGACTGATATTCCGGGGGAAAAGATTTATGTTAACACAGCTCTGAATTCAAGCTTCTACACTTTCGGAACCGACCGTTACCTTACAACACAGGATATTGAATCGGTAAATGATTATGCCGCAGCAGTACCACATGATAACATTATTGTTCTTATCAACAGCAATAAATACGGAGGTGGCGGAGTGTACAACTATTACAGCGGAACCACTGCTGGTCATCCTTTTTCTCCGAAGGTCTTTATCCATGAATTCGGTCATGGCTTAGCAGGACTTGCGGATGAATACTATACCTCGGATGTTGCCTATGATGAGTTTTATCCCCTGAATGTTGAACCTTGGGAGCCAAACATTACAACTCTGGTTGATTTTGACTCAAAGTGGAAAAAGTTGATTGCCGGAGCGACCCCTCTCCCGACTCCTGCTGAGGAAAAATATTCTGATATTACAGGATTGTTCGAAGGCGGAGGCTACTCGGCAAAAGGGATTTTCAGACCCGAGACCGATTGCCGCATGAAAAGCAACGGTCCGAAAGGTTACTGTTCAGTTTGCCGTGAAGCAGTAAAGAAGATGATTGAATTCTACATAAAATAATGATTGTTGGGGCGTTGCATGCAACGCCCCAACGACAATTGTTC
>DAIUKI010000273.1:0-4371 GCA_036848255.1 Bacteroidales bacterium
CCGTGTATCTTCCTGAAATTATCGGTAAAGGCATTGAACCTGCGTTCATGTCCCCATGGGTAACCGGCTGATGGTTTAATCGTTCCTTCCATTCAGGCAGAAATTATTTTACCTGCATCCACATACCAGATGAATCCGTCTGCAACCTCATGGCCCATTTCTGCAAGGACCTTCATGTAATGTCTTACCTGGTAGAGATGGGTCTGACTCTCCTCTCCAAATTTGAAATCAACGATTGTGGCCCTCCCCTTCCTGATTATTACCCTGTCGGGCCTTCTTGAAGATGCATCTGGCATAAGAACAGATGCTTCATTCAGGATAATATTCCCATTCTCAAACCATTTGCTTACAACAGGCTGACTGATAAGATCCTTTATTTTCTGTACCATCATGCTTTCATCCTGTTTATCCACTTGCCCTTCGGTTACCTTTTTCCTCACTGCGGTCTCAATATCAGCAGATGTTCTTATCCCGCCAAAGATCTCATGCATTGTTTTGCCATATTTAATCCTTTCACGGACCCCATCCCTGCCGGCATTTAAATAATCTTCCCAGTGAAGTTTCAGCTTAAGCGATCCCATATTGTCATTTACCGGATAACTGGTGATCATGATACCGTCCGGGATGATTCTTTCCTGGTGAATTTCAGGCAGAAGTCCAAATTCGAACACCCCTGACTCCGGGTCAAAATGATTATGAAGAAAGGTATCTGATCCGTCGGGATGATTACCCCTGAAGGAAATGGCATCCATGACTACTGATGCGATACGGTTTTCAGTGCGCGGCTTAACCGGGGCAAATCCGATTATGGCATCTGCCGCCCTTGTGAAAGCGACATATAACAGGTTGATGTTATCGAGGTAGGCTGAGTATTTTTCCTCATAATACTGGCTAGCAAAAATCGTCTCAGCAAGGTCGCTTTTGTACCTGACCGGGACAATTCCCAGTTTATTGAACGGTGGTGAGCCCGGTGAGGCCCATAGAATGTTTGAATGAAATGCTTTATGATCGAGGTTCCATGAAATAAAAGGAAGAATTACAATTCTGAACTCAAGACCCTTTGATTTGTGAATTGTCATAACCTTCATTGAATCCTGTTGTTCAGGGACTGAAATTGATTTCTTAATTCCTTCGGTGTCCCACCATTCAAGAAATGAAGAAATCCCCGGATTCCTGGCCGAAGCGTAACCAATTACGACATCCTGGAAGCTGTTCAGAAATGCAACATTGAAGGAGTAATTACCCAATCCGAAAAAGCCGATCGTTTGTTCTGTGATATTCCAGAGTGTCCGGTACCTGATTCCGTTCAGGAAATCGAAATATCCCTCAGGAAAGAAGGCTGCCGAGTATTCAATAAGATTATTGCCCGGAAGGGGGATCTGCCCGACCTCCTCGATGCCCGTTGCCAGAAGGTAATTTCTCAGCATGAGGGCCCTGGCGATCATGTCTTCAGGATTATCGAGAACTAAAAGGACGGCAATGATGAAATTCACTGCAGGTGAGTTCGCAAGCAGAAGCGATTCACCTGAGACGATATTATAATTATACTTTTGTCTGTTCCCCGCGGGGCAGGCAACAGAATAGTTGATCATTTCCCTGAGAACAACAGCACCCTCTTTATTATCCCTTACCAGTATTCCGATATCGGATGCACTGAAACCCTTATCCTGAACTGATTCAACGACTATGGGGAGACGTTTCAGAACCTCTTCCTGCCATGAAGATTCATCAGTACCGTCAATGAATTCGAGCCTTACATAACCATTTTCCTTTCTTCCAGGATCTATCTGGATAACCTCTGAAAAGAGCTCCCGAAATGTTGTAACCTGAGTGTTATCAGAAAGTTCCACATCTATATGTTCAGGAATAATTGAAAAAAGGGCATTATTGAACCTGATTATATTTGAACAGCTTCTGTAATTTGTATGAAGCGGTTCTGAAATATAGCGCTTGCCATCAACCTCTTTCTTAAGATCGCGCAGTGTACGCCAGTCACTATTCCGCCATCTGTAAACCGACTGCTTTATATCTCCCACAACAAGATTATCAAATCCCTGCGCCATACTGTTGTCAATCAGCTGCCTGAAGTTTTTCCATTGAATTATCGAAGTGTCCTGGAACTCATCTATCATAAAATTTTCGAATGTACTGCCTACCTTTTCATAGATAAAAGGAGTCTGATCCTTTTCAGTTATCATGTAGATAAGTTCGCCGGCATCTGAAAGGAGGAATTTGTTTTCATCCCTGGTGATCAGATAAACCTGGGTGAGAACATCAGACAATATTCCAAGAATGTAGATATACGACAGTATCACAGTCGCAGTTTTATAGAAAATTATATTTTCATCATGGAAGGCGGCCAGCTCTCGCACTGATTCTTCGAGTCCGGCTCCAAGGGCTTCTGTGAGCTGAGCTGAAGGGGGTCCCGATGACCATCGGGGAGGCTCTCCCAATGCAACCCTGACGTAGGAATTGGGCGTTCTGATCTCCCCCCTGGCTGCTGCCCTGACAAATGAGGGAAGCCCCTTCCCCTTCTGGTAGAACATTTCATCGGAGAGATTATACAAGTCAATTATTCCGACGCATTTCTGACCAAGCTCCTTATAATGCGCACTGAAGGATGTGGTGATTAACCTCATTTCCCTAATGTACAATTTCAGAAATTCCTTATCCTGGAGCTTTTGCTTTTCCTCCGGAGGGAGAAGTTTGAATTTTTCGTTGAACAGTTCGGCTGCCAGTCCGGTGATACTCTTCCTGAGGTCCCATGTTTTTCCTTCCTCAATATTCGACCTGGCATACATCAACAGCCAGTTTCTTATTGTAATGTCGGTTGCAGCTGAAGAAATCATATTGCCGACCGCTGTCGCAAGAATATTTGCATGGTCAATCTCGATGTCGAATCCGGAATGAAGGCCGATATCACGCGCGAATGCCCTGACGATTTTCTGATAGAAGCTGTCGATTGTGCTTACCGAGAATCGCGAAAAATCATGGAGAATTGAACCGAGTATTTCCCCGGCTTCTTTCCTTATGATCACGGATGATTTGCCGGTGGATTTTACCAGGTCATCGAGGTACTTCGAATCCTCTCCGGTTGCCAGCTTGTTCAGTTCATCCAGGATGCGGCCCTTCATTTCGGCGGTAGCCTTGTGGGTAAAAGTGACTGCAAGGATCTTCCGGTAACTCAGCCGCGATTTGAACAGCTTTTCAAGATAAATGTAAGCAAGCTGATATGTTTTTCCCGAACCTGCTGAAGCACTATAGATTGTTAACGTTCCGACACCCATAACCGGGTAAAGTTAGCCATTTTAATTAACTTTGCGGGGTGAAAAAAAGGGTTGTAATAGGGTTATCGGGAGGTGTCGACTCAAGTGTCGCAGCATGGATTCTTAAGGAAAACGGCTATGATGTCACAGGGCTTTTTATGAAGAACTGGCACGACACCACGGGCCTTCTTCAGAGCGACTGCCATTGGGAAGATGACATAATGTTTGCTGAAATGGTGGCAAAAAAGCTTGATATCCCGTTTTTTTCGGTCGATCTGAGCGGACCGTACAGGCAGAGGGTAGTTGATTATATGTTCTCCGAATATGAAAAAGGCCGGACACCCAATCCTGATATCCTTTGCAACAGGGAAATAAAATTTGACTCTTTTGCTGATGAGGCACGAAAGCTGGGAGGCGATTTTGTTGCAACGGGACACTATTGCCGCAGGGAGGTCATTGAAACCGGAGACAAAAATATATACAGGCTCCTTTGCGGGAAAGATGATAACAAGGACCAGAGTTATTTTCTCTGCCAGCTGAGTCAGGAACAGCTTGGCTATGCACTTTTCCCGATAGGAGGCCTTACCAAGCCTGAAGTGCGTGAAATAGCCGGTAAACTTGGACTTGCCACTGCGCACCGGAAAGATTCGCAGGGGATATGCTTTGTCGGCAGGGTACATCTCCCGACGTTCCTCCAGCAGAAGCTCATTGCGAAAAAAGGATCCGTAATTGAAATCCCGTTTGATTTTAAGCACAAACTATGGGATGCAGGGTTACCTGAGAATGACATTGATGACAGCTTTCTTATATCAGCATCAGAACCACATCATTATAATTTTGGTTCAGGCAAAATCATCGGGGAACACGAAGGTGGTCATTTCTTTACAATAGGTCAGAGGAAGGGCATCAATATTGGTGGTTATAAAGAACCACTGTTTGTTCTTGGGATTGATATCACTGATAATCTGCTGTTTACGGGAGAAGGACAATCACACCCCGGACTTTATAGGAAAGGGCTCTTTATAAGGAGTGATGAGATCCACTGGATTAGGAAAGATCTTGCGATGAGGGAATTTGAAGCCAGGGAATATGAAGTAAGGATAAG
>DAIUKI010000274.1:0-4358 GCA_036848255.1 Bacteroidales bacterium
TTCAGCTATTTGGGGGGTTAAGACAAAATCTGATTCACTACTAAATAAATTTGACTTGAATGATAAACTTGAATAAATTTATGATTCCTATAATACTACCCTGAACTAAGACAATCTGTTGCTGCCTGATGCCGGAGGACATTCCTGGATTGAGGTTGAGATCAACGGTGATTGGAAATCTATTGACTCGTACATTAATGATGTACTATTATACAACGCTGCATTAAAACTACTGTTGTCAAGTGGAAAAAAGACCGGATACTCCCTGTCCATGGTAAAGGGAGGGACCAGCTGCGAATTCAATTTCGGCGAGTTGGGATTTGTTCATATGGGTGCGGTGGTCAAAGATCATGGCATCTGGGACGATTTTTCAGATTACATGGCATCTGATAAATATCTGTCTCTGACCGGATTGAAACTAAAAATATTTCAGTCATTTACTCGCACAGGTAACCGGAATATTACGAAAATTCGGTTACATTAATAATTTACTGTCAGTCTCATGGGTTGATCATATTCTTTAACATATTAATACGGTCAGATGTAATACCATCAAGGCTAAGATTTTATACCCGATAGCATCTACCACTTTTCCCATTACTCCCGCTTGCAGCATGACAATTTTTTTATCGTCTATTGAATAAAATACAATTAATTAATGGACCTGATAATCTCACTATAATGAATAGGATTCATGGTTTAAAATATAAAAGCACATTATTAATTTTACCGACACTGGCTCTATTATCATGTGTGCTATCATGTCATTCGGATGAGCATTCAGAGGATATACTTATTGGTAACTGGCTTGGAGCTATTAACAATGAGGTCCATATTTTTTATGAAATATCTGAAAAATGGGATGGCTCATTGATGGGATACAATGGAATTATCGAGTTAAAACTATCGGGAGGTCCTGTCGAAAAAATAACATTAAATCAGGATACTGTCCGATTTGAGGAACTGGAATCAAATCAACGGTTTGTCGGTATTTTGAACAGAGACAGTCTCTCTATCCGAGGAAAATATACCAACCTGAACATTGGCAACTCCTGGCCTCTGTATCTTCGACGGGTAGATTCATTAGCGCTGCCTCCCAGGCCCCAGACTCCAAAAAAACCCTATCCTTATGATGAAGTTGAGGTGGTATATGAAAATGAGTCTGCCGGAATTCACATTGCCGGTACACTGACATTGCCGGACGCGAATGGTCCCTCCCCATGTGTGCTTCTTATAACCGGCTCAGGTCAGCAAAACCGCGATGAAGAAACCGCATTTCATCATCCGTTTTTAGTAATTGCCGATTATCTGACCCGCAGAGGTATAGCAGTACTTCGTGTGGATGACCGTGGAGTCGGAGGTACAACCCGTTCCGGATTTTTTTTCAATTCCACAACTAAGGATTTAGCAGGTGATGTTCTCTCCGGTGTGCGTTATCTTAAAACGAGAAAAGAGATTGATCCTCAAAAGATTGGCTTGATCGGACATAGTGAAGGCGGCTTGATTGCATCAATGGTGGCCAGTGAATCACCCGATGTTGCTTATATCATACTGATGGCATCGCCTGCAGGTGGCAAATTCAATAAGGGAATAGTGACACAGGACAGTGTGGAAGCAAGGGCCAGGGGAGCCAGTGATGATGAAGTTCTTTTAATCATGGACTGGTGTAAACGGTATTATGATCTTGCATTAAATGAAAAGAATAAAGAGAGTGCCAGATCCAAAATGCAAGATCTGTACAACGACAGGACTAAAGAGGAGACCGAAGCTTTTAAAAAGACGGGGTTAAGTGGAGGAACATTAAATATCGACTATGCACTCACACCTCATTTTCAATATTTTCTTACATTAAATCCGGATGATTTTTTAAAGAAAGTCAAATGTCCTGTCCTGGCTTTAATGGGAAATAAAGATACCAGCGGTCCTTCCGGATCAATATTAAAGGTTATGGAAAATTTATTTAAAATAAGCGGGAACAAGAATTATTCGATACACGAATTAAATAACCTGAATCATCATTTTCAGACAGTAAAAAATGACAGTTCCGAAGATATTGAAGAAACGATCTCCCCGATAGTCCTGGATATTATTACCTCCTGGATTAAGGATACGGGCTTCGTGATTGAAGACATTGGCAGACTCCGACTCAATCGCATTTTCATTACCCAATACAGGCACAGTATTATTTCAAAGGGAGATAATCTTCCGGATTTTGACAGAAGGAAGGACAGTATAAACTTGTTTCTTGTCGCTTTACATCATAGAATAGGACCAAAGGAATTTCAGATAAAAGCGGGTTGGTCTGATGAATTGATGAAGGAAAAAATTCAATTTCTGATAGATAAGGGATGGCTGATTAATGACGATAAAGGACTCAGACCTTCCGTATTCATAGTGTCTGATGAACAGGGTAATGAGCTTTACGAGTATGGAATGCCTCTTGCCACAGAAATTGCTCAATCAATAGAAAAAGAAATTCCTTCTATTAAGGAGAAGTTTAAGGCAACCGGTCTATCTGACAATTACGATTTTGATTCGATGTCCTTCCTTGTATTAAGCAATGTATTGCTTGATAATTGGCAAATAATGGAAATGGAAGCAACATATTTAAAGAAAGAAAATCGTCCTGAAAGGCATGGCAAATTCTATTATGCTTCTATCATGGAACATGCTAATACTGACTATGAGCCTTTTGGAATTTACGGAAATCAAAATGGAAAAATCAATGACAGTACCTATTTGAGTATTTATGGAAACAATAGAATTATCGTAAACGAAAGATTAAAAAATGATTCTGCCTTTAGAGATTCCATTTTTAATATCGCTCTGAACCTTACACCAGAGCTAAACAATTTTTTTAACGAAATAGCAAAGGATTACAAACCAAAACTATTGAAAGTATTAAATGAACAGGCAGAGTATTCGCATGAAGTGTATGAAAAGTCAGGATATTCGGACGAAATTGCCTTTGAAGAATTTTTTATCTGGTGGTATCATTTTATATATACGAGTGCAACAAACATTTTAGCGGAAAGGAATTGTCTGACAATTCCGGAAGAAGGGAATTTTTACTATAAGTAGGGGCATGCAACGCTGTAAACAGTCAGGTAGTCTTTGCAAAGTCAACCATTCCTTGGAAATCGACAACAATAGCTGGTTCGTCTCCAAAGACCCAGGCCTCATGCCCTGAAGGAAGGAGGGAGACATCACCCGGACGGCACAAAAACTCCGTGCCGTCATCCATTAGTACCTTTAATACTCCAGAAACATGGTACTGAAAATGTGGTGCTTCGCAACTCTTAGTCTTGACAATTGGCTGGAGTGAATTTGACCACTTCCAGCCAGGCTCAAAAACAGCTCGTCCGACCATTGCACCACCGATTTTGATTAGTTCAAGACGTCCCTTTGGAAATACCCGGATTTCTTCAGGTTTTCCGAAACTCATAACTTCTGCCTTTTTCATTGTAAACCTCTTTTTTTGATGAGAGCTGGCTCTCCGTTGTTGTTTAAATATAATTGTAATGTAAATTTGCTTTAAATTTCATCCTCCTTAATCAAATTATTGATAGTCATTTAATGTTGCCATCAATTTTCTACGGGCAAAAAAGATTCTACTCTTTACGGTTCCGATTTTAAGATTAAGATTTTGCGCTATTTCTTTATATTTATAACCTTCAGTGTGCATCCTGAATGGTATTTTAAACTCATTGTCCAAAGCCTCTATATCATTATTGATTTCTCTGCAAGCAATCTCTGAATCGGGCCTTGCAAGCTGTGATTCTGATAAATTGGATAAAAGGGAAAAGTTTTCTATCTTAAAAAAAATAGTATTCTCCCGAACAGATTTTCTATAGTTGTTGATGAAAGTATTTTTCATTATGGTGAACGTCCATGCTTTAAAGTTGGCGACTTCGACATATTTATCTTTATAAGTCAGGGCTTTCAAATATGTTTCCTGCAAAAGGTCCTTTGCCTTTTCCGTATTATACGTAAGGCTAAGGGCAAATCTTTCCATGTTATCCTCCAGGCTTATTAGTTTATGATTAAATTCCAGTGAAGTCATAGTTTGTTATTTTAAATTTGTCATAATCAATTTCTTTTAACAAATGTATTTCCTAAAAAAGTACGAGGCCTTAAGAATATATTAAGGTTAGATTAAGAAAAGGTTAAGAATATTCTTAATCTGATAAATTGATATAATAGAGGAATATTGGTTAGCGGGATGTCGTCTGCGACCGACTTAGTTAGACTTTTGACGTTTAGAATTAGTTACAGCTACTGCTGCTCTGAGCCCTGAACACTGTACCTCTCTTTTATACTTGTGGTTCTTCGCTCAACAGATATCCAAATCCTATTTT
>DAIUKI010000275.1:0-4355 GCA_036848255.1 Bacteroidales bacterium
ATTAACCAAATATTTATGTCAATTTTTTTCAACACTATGTTAAAAAGGCTCTTATCCCTTAATAATCTGTTTTCTGAGCAGGTTAAGAGCGACAAGTGAGAACCTGGTTATATTTAAAAATCGATCGGTTCCGAAAGTATGCTTTTCTGCAACCGTTTCTGAATCGGAAGCTACTGCAGTCCAAAGTGTTCCGACTGGTTTTTCTTCTGTTCCGCCATCGGGTCCCGCTATACCTGAGGTTGCAACTGAAAAATCGGTACCCAACAGGATTCTTGCTCCCTCCGCCATTGCTTTCACCACGGGTTCACTTACCGCGCCGTATTTTTCGATCAGATCCTCATCGATTCCGGGAAGCAGTGTCTTGATACGGTTGGCATAGGGAATAATGGATCCTGTATAATACTCCGAGCTTCCTGGAATACTTGTGATCAGATGAGCAATATTTCCACCGGTGCAGCTTTCTGCGGTGCAAAGTGTTTTATGCTTTTCCCGAAGGAGCCTTCCAACCGACATTTCAAGCGATTCTTCGTTTTCCCCGTATATAAGGTCCGGAATAATTGCATAAAGTTTTCTGACCTGTTCTTCAAGCGAATCTGTAATTGTTTTACGATCGGGCCCGGTACCGGTGAGCCTCAGCTTTATAATACCCGAAGAGGGAAGGTACGCGAGTCTTATATTTCCGGAGAGACCGGCTTCGAAACCAGTGAGGATCTCGGCGAGCCGTGCTTCAGGGGATCCATAGGTCATAATATTCCTGTGAATTATGACCTGGGAAGTAAACCGCTTTTTGAGTTCAGGAAGAACATGCTGGTTCATAAGGTATTTCATTTCAGCAGGAACGCCCGGCAATGAGACAAAAATGGTCCCGTCTTTTTCAAACCACATGCCGGGGGCAGTTCCGGAAGCATTTGTCAGAATAGTGGATGATTCAGGAACCTCTGCCTGCCTCCTGTTATTTTCGTTCATAGGGAAATTCCGCCTTTGCATCATGTTTTCAATCATTGTCAGGACCTCAGTGTTCATTACGAGCCTAGTATTAAAGAATTCACAGAGAACCGGTTTGGTGATATCATCGCTTGTGGGTCCCAATCCGCCTGTTATAATTACTAAATCTGACCTTCCGGCAGCATCCGATAGTTCCTTAAAGATGTCGGACCCACTGTCATGAACTGAAGTCTTCCTGTGGATGTCAAATCCGGCAAGGCTGAGCTCAACTCCGATCCATGCTGAGTTCGTATCAATTGTCTGACCGATAAGGAGTTCATCGCCAATTGTGATTATTTCGGCTTTCATTCAATGACGTTTTTTAATTATTTTTTTGGTATGAGAACAAAATTAAGATAAATTCGCGCCGGGAATAATTCTTTTAATGCGGGAATAGCTCAGTTGGTAGAGCATTAGCTTCCCAAGCTAAGGGTCGCGAGTTCGAGTCTCGTTTCCCGCTCAATAAGTCTGGCTGCCTCTGTACTTCAAAAGGTAGAGTTGCAAGAAAATACCGTATTCAACCTTGTTGTCGTATACGGTATCTTTTTTAATCAGGTCCGATTCAGATAAAACAAGATCCAGGTTTTTTTGATTCAATTCCAGATTGTGAAAACTGACTACACAGAATTTCTCACCGGATTTTAAGAATTCTCCAGGCTTGTGGTATTGTTTTATCCCGGAGAAGGCATCAACATTCGACATTTCTGCCTTAAGCCAATAATGACTTAAACCTGAGCTACCATTGTATTCAATCATTGGGCCTGCAGTTACTTCAGTAATGTGTAAAATCTTACTAATCTCAGGATAAGTACGGGTGATATATTCGATGGTTTGTTTATAAGGTCCGTATGAAAATCCGAAAGCTGAAATAGAAATCCGTATACCCAGAAATAGGATAACCGGTATTAAAACTATTTTCAACCATTTAATCTTAATCCCGATCAAAAAAATTGTAACCGGTATAATCAACATAGGGACTATGACCGCGACATACCTGGAATAGAGGATTGGTTGTGAGAACAAGGAAATAATCATTGCAATAAATAAAGTACCAAGAAAAATAAACAATGACAACCACAAAACTAATCGATACTCAGAAAACGATTTGGTAAAACTTAATATTATGGTTAATACAATCAGGGTATACATCAAAATAGTCAAAGATTTGGAATAACCGGTTGTCCAGAATTGTTCCGTGAATGGAATTGTAAAACAGGGAAGAATAGTTGTGAGACTTACTTCAGGAGCCCAAAAAGCGTCTTGAACTCTTTTTACCTGAACAATAAACATAGAAACCCATGGGAGAAGTAGTATGGCAGCTATTAGTAATGAAATTAAGTGATTAAGCCATTTTCTGTTTTTAGTAAGGAAAAGTTGAAAAAAAACAAACACATTTGCCACAAATGCAGCAATCATGCTATAATAGTGGATATACATCGCTGCCACCGTGAATATAAGAAGAAGAATCAAATCCCGGGTGGCCCCTGTTCTTATGAATAAACAGGAATAAATAAATATACCAGTTATAGAAAATGCAGCCCAGCTATACATTCTGGCTTGGTGTGAATATACTGCCAGCATTGGAACAGAAATCAACATCAGGCATAAATATAGCGCACCTTGTTTTCCAAAGACACGTTGACCGGCAAAATAACCTAATAATAGAGTAGCTAATACTCCTACAACTGAAAATGTCCTTAAGGATGTTGTTGATAAACCGAACAAACCAGTGTATAATCTTAATCCAAGATAATACAATGGTGGGTGTAAATCGTTTTTAAACCTGGCATAAAAGTCAGACAAAGTACCATGCAACATCGATATGGTATATGTCTCATCACTCCATAAATCGCTGAACCCAATATTAAAAAGATAGAAAGCAATAGAAATAACAAAAATCAATGAAAACATTAATATGTTATTCCTGGTTAGCTTTTTTAAAATAGTAACCATGTCATCTAACCTGAGAAAATCTTTATAGTTGAGGACTTTTAAATTGATTTACTTTGGTGGTCCGCCTACAATCGGAGAAACATCATACTTTGCCGTTCGGTCGTCTTTGATCAAGCCCGACCAATTCATGCCGAATGCAAAGTCATAGGTGTTTCCATCGCTGTCAACATGACATTTCATATCCCGCGGCACATCCTCGAATTGCGCCTCTACGGTCTCCATATTCGCAGGCATTTGAAGTGGCAGTAGTCCTGAAGGCTCAACCTGACCAGCAATAATTTCAAGGAATGCTTTGTCGGGCAGCCAGGCTGACCTGTCACCACCGAATCCCACAAGGATTGCATCGACCTTGCTCTCGAATTCCCTGAACACCATAGGACTTGACACGTTTAGAGCAACAATGACCTTGTCTGCCACAGATGCGATCCTCAGAACGAGATCCAGATCACTTTCATTCCTGATGATTGCGGTCTTGCCGAAATATGAGCGATTCTCCTTTACCAGTGACTTTATATCGCCATAACCATCAGGCGATGTCTCAGTCACCTCGTTCATATCTCCGCCGATAGACTCCTTGCGCACGAATTCTGAATTTGCAGTGTAGGGACGATATTGCAGTGATATGGGCAGATATGTATATTTTTTGCCGTCGGTTGTAATACCTCCGAATCCCATGTATGTTGGATTCCCGTTTTGAGGACTGGTTATCCTGACAAGAGCGAAGTCACACTTTGCTATTTCAGCTGCAGATGCACGTATGATGTCTCTTGGAGACAGCGTGGGATTGCCCGCCTCATCCGCCGGGCCTGTAAGTTTAACGGCCAGCGCGTCAGTTACAACATTGAAGTATTCTCCGGCTGCTTCGGGATTGAACGCCGGGTTTGCAGATGCGGGACTGGTTTGCCGCCCGACAGTCGCCGCTGCATAGACCCTGGGGATATACACGGTCTTTTTTCCTGCTCCTGCCGATGCCCGTTGAATAATGCCGCCACTGTTCTTCAACATCACAACCGATCTGAGCATCGCCTGATAGCCTCGGGCGTTGTGCTCCGCGTTGTTTGGAACCGATTCGGCTTTCTCAATGCTGAGGTATGGGTTGTCAACTATCCCGATGTTGAAGTGGGTTCTCAGGATTCTTTCGGTCGAGTGCCTCATTATCTCGTTCATTGCTTCTTCGCCGAGCTTCCTGACTCCGAGTTTATAGGCTTCCATGGCCAGATCTATGTCTGCCTGGCCGGACCTTCCCTCCCCACCGAAGGCATCACATCCGGCTTCCAGGATCGCTAACATGCATTCAGCCGGAGTCAAATCTTCCACACCGAAATTCTTGCCTGTAATGATCCCAAAGTCCGTCAGGATATAACCATCCCAGCCATACTTTTCTCTTAACAGGGTATTAATTTTATATTTGCTGTAGC
>DAIUKI010000276.1:0-4352 GCA_036848255.1 Bacteroidales bacterium
TTATTGCCTATTAATTGCTTAATTTTGCAGCCCTTTTGAAGAGATGTTTAATATTGGCAATTACTTATTTCAATGATAACAGTTTCAAATCTAAGTATTCAGTTTGGGAAACGCATTTTATTTCAGGATGTCAATCAGATCTTTACAGCAGGGAACTGCTATGGAATAATCGGAGCAAATGGTTCCGGGAAATCAACATTCCTGAAGATGCTTTACGGGGGTGTCGAATCGCGCACAGGTTCAGTGACGTTTGGCCCGGGTGAGAGAGTCTCCGTTTTAAAACAGGATCATTTTGAATTCGACGATTGCATAGTACTCGACACAGTGAAGATGGGTCATTCAACTTTATGGAACATAACAAAGGAGAAAGAAAACCTATATCTGAAATCTGATTTTTCCGAGAAGGATGGAATGAGGGCTTCCGAGCTCGAAGAAAAATTCAATGAGCTTGATGGATGGAATGCTGAAAGCAATGCGGCAAGCCTTCTCAGCGGACTCGGTATAAAGGAGGAAAATCATTACAAGCTATTGAAAGAGCTGTCGGGAAAAGAAAAGGTGAAAGTACTTCTTGCCCAGGCTTTGTTCGGGCATCCCGATAATCTTCTGCTTGATGAGCCAACCAATGACCTTGATCTTGAAACTGTAAACTGGCTGGAGAACTATCTTTCAGAATTTGATAATACGGTGCTTGTTGTGTCTCATGACAGGCATTTTCTTGATTCAATATGCACCCACATCATTGATATTGATTTCAGCCGGGTACAACTGTTCTCGGGGAACTATAGCTTCTGGTATGAATCAAGTCAGCTTGCTTTGAGGCAGCAGCTGGCACAGAATAAAAAAGCAGAGGAAAAAAAGAAGGAATTACAGGAATTCATTGCACGCTTCAGGGCAAATGTCAAGAAATCAAAACAGACAACCAGCAGGAAGAAGATGATAGAGAAATTGAATATCGAGGAAATAAAGCCATCAACACGAAGATATCCCGGAATTATTTTCACTCCAGGCCGGGAACCGGGAAACAATGTACTTTCAGTAAAAGGGCTTACGGGAATATTCGAGGGAACGACATTGTTTAAAGATCTTACCTTCACTGTAAATAAAAATGATAAGATCGCAATTCTTTCCAGGGATACCCGTGCAATGACGGTTCTGTTTGAACTCCTGAAAGGTCATGATAAGCCTCAGAAAGGTTCTTTTGAATGGGGTCAGACAATAGTAAAGGCATATCTGCCTCTTGATAATGAAAAGTTCTTTGAAAAGGATATAACGCTTATCGATTGGCTGGCCGGTTATTCTGAAGACACAAGTGAGATGTACCTTCGGGGATTCCTTGGAAAAATGCTTTTTTCAGGTGAGGAGATTTACAAAAAGGTTAATGTGCTTTCCGGGGGAGAAAGGGTCCGCTGCATGATTGCCAGGATGATGATCCGCAATGCCAATGTTATGATTCTTGACAGCCCGACAAATCATCTTGATCTTGAATCAATCCAGTCTTTCAATAATACATTGATGAAGTTTAAGGGATGCATACTGATGTCCTCCCACGATCATGAGTTCATACAGACAATTTGCAACAGGATAATAGAGATTGGCCCGAAAGGGATGATCGACAAGGAAATGCAGTATGATGATTATATTTCCGACGAAAATCTTATGATGAGGAGGGAAAGTTTATTCTGATTACGCCGTCCTTTTGTTCTTAGTTCGTAATTTAAAAGTTGTCTAGCTGAACGTTACTGTCTGCCAGGCAACCAATTGGAACGTCCTCCGGTTTTTGCCAGGAATTTCATTGCCTGCTGATGGCATATAAGTTGCGCATTAAGCAGATTATCAGGCGATTCTATCATGTCTTCACGTGTTGCACTATTCCCTGAAAATGCATGACTTGGTGATTCCACCACTATGCTTAGTGCTCCGCAATGCCAGTTAAGGGCTCCATCAATATTATAAACACCTGTGGTAGCTCTGGCCGGATTACCCTCGATCGCCGGATCATTTGATTCCTGAAGTCCGTTAATGGCAAGTTCTGAATGAACATATTTAAATAGTGTATCAAATGCAGGACAAAGAGCTTGTTCTCCGGAAGGCCTGTCCATTCGCATATATACAGCGCCTGTATGCATATTAATAATAAGATCAGGCTTTTCGCGTTCTGCAAGATCGAATAATGCCTGAGTTTCAGGTTGTTTCCTGCCCAGAAAATTATCATGCTGAATATTTACTCCGGCATCGTTGGGATATCCTCCCGGGAAGCCAGGATTTGAAAAATCCATTGGTATGAATTCCTTTATCTGTGGCCATCCTGTGATTGTACCGTCCGGCATACCACCGGTGTTCAAATATTCATGCACAGTGTAAATAGTGTCCCTGTATAACTCCATCCTCAGCGGAATGCGTTCCCTTCCGTCCGGATTCACAATAGGAATCAGTATTAAACGGTCAAGTTGAGATATTGCCTCTGTTATACCCGGCCACTCCTTCCCCCTGAGATCCTTCCCTGTTTCAATAACAGATATGAGATTCACCATACCTACAATTCCTTCAAATTCACCACCGTGGACAGCTGCCATACTCATGTACACTGTCTTATTATGATCGGGTCCCCGGTAAGCCCTCACATCCCCGAAACCCAATGAACCTGAAAATGTAGTTGTACCCTTTCCCTGACGAGGAACTCCATAAAGGACAGCCCGGATCTGCCTTCCGCCGGCTGAAGTTCCTATGACCTGGATTTGTCCCTTATGTACTGTCTTATTAAGAAAATCATTAACCTCGTTATAGGAAGAGTGCCAGAAAGATGGTAAATCTGGCGCCTCCCTGAGATAATCAGGAGGGATCTGGAATGAAAAAGTTGAGTGCTTTTCTGACTGTTGTCTCCTGCAACTTAGATTCAGGAAATAGAAAACAGCTAATGGCATCAATAAACAGAGAAGTATAAGCCTTACTGGAACATAACATCGGACTTTAGAGGTTTTTTCAAGAATCTCACTTTGAGTTTTTTGTGGATTTGTGCCAGTTGAAAGAGTTTTATTCATAAGGGGACACTTTATATGTAAACGAAGAATCCAGGGATGCCCAATCGGAGATCAGTCAATTAAACTTCTAAGAAAGTCCGGCATCCTGAAGAAGTACTTTCAGAGTTGAAAGATCCTTCTTCATTGCCGCAATAACGTCGTTAGGTTCAATTGTTAATTTGGCGGATCCATTTTCTACTCCTCCAAGAGGGTATTCATAATGCAGGGATAAAGGAACCTCAAGTTTGTTCTCTTTAAGTAGCCTGAAAAATCCCCTGAAATCAACCATCCCTTCGCCTAAAGGAACCGCCTCTGATCTCGTTTTCCCATCTCGTTCCAACCATTTGAAATCCTTTATGTCGATTGATCTGATAAAAGGGCTTATTAACTTAAATCCAACAGGCCAGGTATTTGCTCCCTCCACGGTTGCGTGATAAATATCGTATTGTGAACCCAGCCAGGGTGAATTAATCTCTTTAAGCACTTTGGCAATATCCCAGATAGCCCCACCAAAATAAATTCCTTTCGAAGCTACCCCTGAGTGGTTCTGATATTCTCCTGATATTGAGTATTTTTCATTAAGGAGAGCCAGTCTTGCCAGTTTTAACTGCATAGAACTGATATTTTCTTCGACTGATCTGGTGTCATCATAATTACCCCATCCCATCCTGTAATGTCTGATGCCAAGTGAAGATGCAGTTTTCAGGATCCTCACGGTAATGGGATCATCAGCGTTGTCTATTCCAGTTGTTAACATGTATATCTTTTTCCCTTCCCTGGCTAATGCTTCAGCAGCTTTCGGCAAATCTACCTCCACTCTGTCAGGCAGTACATGTCCGCCCGGCCTGACTGTCAGATCTGTTCCATCGAATCCAATATCATTCAGAACCTTCGCCATTTCCTGGTAATCAAGCCACTGCAAATGCTTGGAGAAAATACTGATCTTGAAAGCTTCCGGATCATTTTTGGGTGCATTTGATCCCGGCGTCTTAATCTGTACATCCGATACCGGGCCTGCAAATATCCTGGTATGGGCACCTGATGCTGCAATACCGGCAGCAAAGACTAATTTTCCAGTAAAATTCCTTCTTGAGGTCAACATTTCGAAAATATTTTATACAAATATAACAGGAAGATTTATACAAAGAGAGGTCTTTAAGTGAAGGGACCCAATGGCTATCGGTAATGGGGGATAAGAACATAAGAAAGGTTGAGAGATTAAAATTCATTCCGGATAATCATTTTATTTAAAATATTTGGAACAAATGAAATTTTTGTTTTACTTTGTATTTCAAAGTACTTTTAAAAAATGAAAAGTGATTTAAATTCCATCGA
>DAIUKI010000277.1:0-4337 GCA_036848255.1 Bacteroidales bacterium
AAATCAATCAGTTTTTGATTCACTGCAGCTAATGAAGCTCCTGAAGATATTCCAATAAATAAACCTTCTTCTTTGGCGGCTCTTTTTGTAAAAGCAAACGCCTCATCTTTACCTATTTTTATAATTCCATCAAGAAGATCTGTTCTTAATATTGAAGGAATAAATCCGGCTCCTATTCCCTGTATTGGATGCGGAGCTGGAGATCCTCCACTCAAAACGGATGATAATTCAGGTTCTACTGCAAATACTTTAAGTTTTGGGAATTCCATTTTTAATGCTTCAGCGCAACCGGTAATATGTCCTCCTGTGCCAACACCTGTAATAAGATAGTCGAGTCCATCGGGAAAATCTTTGATGATTTCCTGAGCAGTGGTATTCCTGTGAATTTCAGTATTGGCTGGATTATCAAATTGCATTGGCATCCATGAGTCTGGGTTTTCATCAACTAATTCCTTTGCCCGTTCAATGGCACCTTTCATTCCTTTTTCACGCGGAGTAAGGACAAATACAGCACCATAAGAACTCATAATTTTTCTTCTTTCAAGTGACATTGATTCAGGCATAACAAGAATAAGTCTGTATCCCTTTACCGCAGCAACAATTGCTAATCCGATACCAGTGTTTCCGGAAGTTGGTTCAATAATTACACTATTGGGTTTTAGAATTCCCTTATTTTCTGCATCATCAATCATCGATAATGCGATACGATCTTTTATACTGGCACCCGGATTGGCTCTTTCAAGTTTTACCCATACATTATAATTTGGATCAAAGAGTCTGTTAATCTTAACATGAGGTGTGTTACCTATTGTTTCAAGAATTGAATTTACTTTCATTCTGTTTAGTCTTTTAATCTTTATTCAGATAATAAAATTTATAGGTTCCTAAAAACCATTCTGATTTCCTGCAATTATCTCGCTTTTAAGGTAGACTACAGATAAGGGAGTGATTCTCTCCGTGAGCCATAAATTACCACCAATAATGCTATTTCTGGCAACAACTGTTTCTCTACCCCGAATTGTACAGCATACATACAAAATTATTTATAAGGCGCTGAATGCCTGTTCTATATCGTTCTTTATATCAAATATATATTCAATCCCCACAGACAATCTTAGTACCCCTGGTACTACCCCTGAACTCAGTTGTTCTTTTTCGGATAGTTGCTGGTGGGTCGTTGAAGCCGGGTGAATAATCAATGTTTTGGCATCACCCACATTTGCTAGATGACTTATTAATTTCAGGTTGTTCACAAGCTTATCTGCAACCTCTTTGCCTCCCCTGACTTTAAATGTCAGTACGCCACCAAATCCGTTTTTAAGGTATTTTACAGCAAGGTCATGATATGGACTGGAGGTCAGACCAGGATAATCAACATATTCAACTTTTGGATGTTTAGATAGCCATTGTGCTAGTCCCAGAGCATTGTCAACATGTCTTTGAACGCGTAGGGACAGAGTTTCTAATCCTAAAAGAAGCAAAAATGCATTAAATGGACTTAATGAAGAACCATAATCTCTCAGTCCCTCGACGCGTGCACGAATTATAAATGCTATATTCCCGAATGGTCCGGGAGTACCAAAAACATCCCAGAATTTTAATCCATGATATCCTTCCGAAGGTTCAGTAAACTGCGGAAATTTCCCGTTTGCCCAGTTAAAATTACCTGCATCCACAATAACACCTCCTATGCTGGTACCATGACCTCCAATCCATTTGGTAGCAGATTCAACCACAATATTGGCACCATACTCTATTGGGCGGAATAAATATCCTGCTGCACCGAATGTATTATCTACAACAAGTGGAATATCATGTTTTTGTGCAACAGAAGCAATCGAATTAAAATCGGGGACATTGAATTTTGGATTGCCGATAGTCTCAAGGTAAATGGCTTTCGTTTTATGATCAATCAGTTCCTCAAAATCAGCCGGTTTGTCTCCATCAACAAATTTAACACCGATTCCCAATCGTTTGAACTGCACCTTGAACTGGTTATAGGTTCCACCGTAGAGGTATGATGTAGAAACAAAATTATCACCTGATTCAAGGATGTTCGTCAAGGCAATAAATTGTGCGGCCTGACCAGAAGAGGTTGCCAAAGCAGCAACACCTCCTTCCAATGCTGCAATTCGTTTCTCAAATACATCTGTTGTCGGATTCATTAACCTGGTATAGATATTACCAAATTCTTTCAATCCAAATAAGCTTGCAGCATGTTCAGAATCATTAAAAACATATGATGTTGTCTGATATATCGGAACTGCTCTTGAATTGGTAGTAGGATCAACCACCTGCCCGGCATGTAATTGCAGTGTATCAAAATGTAAGCTTTCTTGTGCCATAATAAGATTATTAGTCGGACACAAAGATAGATCCGGAATGTTTTATATAAAATCCCTCTTTTATGTCATTTATATATCCCATAAACATGGGATACGGTTCAGATATAATATTCTATAGGGTTAATCCATCCGGCTTTAATTGCATACATAATGAGTTCCGAGACGCTGGAAACGCCAAGTTTCCTGAAAATATTTTTACGATGTGATATTACAGTATGGAAGCTGATGAATTTCTGTGCAGCAATATCTTTTGTTGTCAACCCCTCTGAGATTAATCTCACAATTTCAATTTCTGAAATTGTTAAATGGACAGCTTCTTCAACCGGTATTTTCTTCCCAGAAACTTCGAATAAAACATCAAGCAGTTCATTTGAATAATATTTTTTATCCTTGATTGTAGCATGAACTGCTTCAATTACCTCTTCTTTACCGGCGGTTTTTAAAATTATATCTGTTATCCCGAGATTATTCAATTCATGAAGTTCACTTTTGGTAATGCTATTAATAATTACAAGAAACTTCAGATATGGGAAGCTGTTTTTAATTTCTTTTAATTCGGATAAACCGCTGAGGTCAACGAGGTAGGGATCAATTATTAACAGCGATGTAGTCTCCAAGGTCAATGCCGCAAAAATTTCATTCTTTTCTGAAACCACATTAACGATATTAAATGATCCGTCGTCTTGAAGTATAAGCTTCAGAGATTCTGTGATTAAGAATTGGCTGTCGGCAATCAATACCCGTATAGGTTTTTCAGATTTGTTCATTTAGGCATAAAACTGGTTTCGGAGATTTCGGACGAATTTATTGTTTAAGGGCGTTATTTAAGTCAGATAACAAATCATCAATATGTTCAATACCCACTGAAAGACGAATAAGGTTTTCAGTCACACCTATTTTTTTACGCAGTTCCTCAGGAAAGTAATCATGTGTCATTAGTGCTGAGTAATTAGCAAGAGATTCTACTCCCCCCAAGCTATCTGCAAGCTGAAATATTTTAAGTTTCCTGAAGAAATCATTTGATTCTTTGAGTCCCCCATTTATCCTGAATGAGACAACGCCTCCAAAACCTGTCATCTGTTTCTTTGCAATTGCATAACCGGGATGGGATTCAAGACCTGGGAAAAATACTTCAAGTACATTGGGTTGCTTTTGAAGAAACCTTGCAACCTGAAATGCATTTTGTTCATGCTGTTTCATACGGATAGCAAGGGTTTTTACCCCTCTGAGAGTAAGCCATGAATCAAAAGGAGATGGGACTGCACCCACCGATTTTTGAACTAAATGGATCCTTTCATAAAGCTTTTCATCATTAAGTACTAACGCTCCTCCAATAATATCGGAATGCCCGTTAATATACTTTGTTGTGCTGTGGACGACGATATCTGCTCCCAAGGTCAGGGGCTTTTGAAAATATGGAGAAAGAAAAGTGTTATCAACGACAACAAGGATTTTATTGTTATGTACATGGCTTATTTCAGAGATTGCCATTATATCAAAGACTTTCAGTGTTGGGTTGGTAGGTGTTTCTATCCAAACCATTTTCGTCATTAAAGTCAGAGCACTTTTTGTCGCCTCGAGATCAGTAAAGTCGGCGAATGTGAATGTTATATTATAAGGCTCAAATATTTCTTTAATAAGACGATATGTTCCTCCGTACATATCTTCGGGAACAACGACATTGTCCCCTGGCCGTAGAAGGGACAGAATGGCATGTTCAGCTGCCAGACCAGAAGAGAATGACAAACCGTACCTGCCCTCTTCAAGTGATGCCAGGCATTTATCAAGGGCTGACCTTGTTGGATTACCGACTCTGGAATATTCATATCCTTTATGTTTATTTACCTCTTCCTGTGTGAATGTGGAAGTCTGATAGATTGGTGTGATAGTAGCTCCTGTTGTTGGATCCGGATTTTGACCTACGATGATAGCGTTTGTTTCAAATTTCATAATTATACTTTGATGTAGTTTATAATCAAATTAGTAATTTTA
>DAIUKI010000278.1:0-4336 GCA_036848255.1 Bacteroidales bacterium
CAGGAATGGGGATACAGCTATATGACAGTGAGCATGATCAGGGGTGGGATGTCACTACTGCAGTGATAACTGATATTCAGGATAATACTATTTATTTTGATAACAGGACCGTTAATGACTATCTCGCATCACTGAACGGAACCGTAACCAACAGCTTTTCAATAATTGAAGCGGTTGGAGTTGAAAATGTCAGAATTGCTGACATGGTTATACAGGGGAATAAAAGCACAAATGACTATCTGAACGGATGCAGGGGAGGGGGAGTATATATCCACAAATCAAAGAATTGTATTATTGAAAATGTCAGAGTGAACGAATTCAATGGCGACACCTTCAGCTGGCAGATAACAGAAAACATTACCCTGAGGGGTTGTGAAGCTTCGAACGGCAACGGCCTGGGGTTCCATCCGGGAACAGGATCGGATCACTCAATAGTTGAGAATTGCATCAGCCATCATAACAAGGGAGACGGTATCTTTCTCTGCTGGCGGGTGCAGAACGGGATCTTCAGGAACAATGAATCATATGCCAACGGTGATAACGGTATTTCTATAGGTCATAAGGACACCGATAATATTTTTGAGAATAACCATGTTTACGAAAATGGCTCGCACGGAGTCTTGTTCCGGAATGAGAATGAGCAGAACAGCGGTCACCGGAATACGTTTATAAATAATACAATTGAAAACAACGGGATCAGCCGGGAGTCCGCCGGTTTCTATATCGGAGGCGAAACACACGATATCATAATCACAAATAATATTGTCCGGTCTGCAGGAAAGGGAAACCAACCTATTGCGATTTTTATCGGAAAGAATTCTTCGAAAATTATCGCAACTGACAATAAGATCTCAGGATCGAAGGATATTGTTTACGATAAATAAATCTATAAAATCCTATTTACCACGGAGTTCCACCGAGTTTAAAAGGAGTTTCACGGAGTTAAAAACAGTGTTACTCCGTGCCAACTCCGTGAAACACAGTGGTTAAATATTATTCTGATTTAGAATCCAATCGTACCATAAATTCATGTTTTCCCCTGTCTTTGCCGACACAGTAATGAATTCAAGGTGATGATTTATCAGGAGGGCATTTTTTATAAATTCCTCTGCCCGGAAATCAACATACGGCAGAAGATCCGATTTATTTATGATGCAGAGGTGTGATGTCTCAAACATATTGGGATATTTCAGCGGCTTATCTTCACCTTCAGTTACACTGATGATAAGGACCCGCTTATACTCCCCGAGGTCAAACATTGCAGGACAGACAAGGTTTCCAACATTCTCGATAAAGAGTATCGAATCAGCTTCAATATCCATTTTCTTAAGTGCAGCATCGATCATTTTAGCATCGAGATGGCATCCTGATCCGGTATTGATCTGCAGGGCATGGGCTCCCGCTTTTAAAATCCTGTCGGCATCGATAAGGGTTTGCTGATCCCCTTCAATTACATAAATTTCCCTGGTAGGAAGAAGATAGCTTATCGTTTTCTCCAGAAGGGTTGTCTTTCCTGAACCCGGGGCGCTTACCATATTCAGACACAGTACTTTCCTCCCCTCAAAGAACCTGCGGTTCATTCCTGCAGTTAAATTATTCCCGGAAAGGATATCGATGTCAAGATCGATGACTTTTTTATGAGGATGATCGTGTTCATGAGGAGGATCATGTGTATGCGGGTGTGTGTGATCATGTTCATGATTATAATCACTCCCGTGGCTGTGTGTGTGATTCGGGTCGTGAATTATGTATCCGTCAGGTTTCCCGCATCCGCATGTATCGCACATAGATTTTATTCTTATTCTTCTTCAATCATTAGTGATACAACTCTGAATTCTTTTCCGCTTGTCTTCACGAAATTCAGCCGGGTTCTTTCAAGAATTGAGCCTTCTGAAAGCAGCCTTAATGCTGATTCAAAAGACTCAGCTTCAACACCGCTGAAACTGCCAACTTCAATTGTAATTTCGTTGACCGACAGGGTTTTGTGTTTTCCAGCCTCACATTCAGCAAGTTTAATTACTTCAGTTGCCAGGGAAAATTCGTGCATGACATTAAATTTCAGGCGTAATCACCCATGATAATCTCTTCCCTGGTTTTGTCCCAGTACATTGTGCGTCCCTCAAGATATGCCCTGGTTCCCATATGGGCCGTCATTGCTTCCTGGAAAGCCTGATCAATGTTGCATGAGGGTGTTTGTCCCTGGCGTATGCATTCGAGCCACTCCCTCATGTGCAGATGGGTGGTGTCGTAACGCTTGCCTCCCACATAAGTATAGAGCAGTCCGCGCTTGGCAAAGTAAAGTTCCGTGGCTGAGGTTACTGCATCGACCTTGCTTTGTCCCGGGACATAAGTGAAGAAAGGTGAATCGGTTGGGATAATACCCTGTTTTATCTTTTCGGCATAGCGTTCAGAATCTCTGTCAGCCGTAATGCTCAGTATATTCGAAACCTCCATCGAGGCGTCGTGACCCATGAATATTTTGCCCCTGTCGCGTGAACTGGCGAGTGTTGCACTGTAAAGCATTGTAAGATTCCTTTCTGGCCATTCAAAAGTGGTCTGCAGAACATCAGGTACCGTTCGTCCGTCTTTAAAGAAATAGACTCCGCCTGATGAAGTTGCAGAATCAGGTATACCCAGGTGCATTATCTGATTTGCAGCATCATATTCATGAGTGAGAAGATCGCCCGAGAGCCCGGTGCTGTAGTCCCACCAGCAACGCCAGCGGAAAAACCTCTCGAGACTGAATTTGCTTCGATCTTCAGGACCCATATAACGCTCCAGGCGGCTGCTCTTCATATAGTCTTTATACTCCTTAATGCGTTCTGGATCTCCTTCAAACTGCTTCCAGTCAATGCTCTGCGGGCCCGAACCTTCAATAATCGGGTATACCCATGCCCCATTCGGAGTGTTACGGTTTGTGCATACCTGTATGAGGTTCACATGGCCAAGGAGGTTGTTCTTAATTATCTCTTCAGCTTTCTGGTATCCGGCCGTCTGCCGGCCCTGATGACCAAGCTGGAACACGATACCTGAATCGCGGATTGCCTGTCGGACCATGTAAGTTTCTGGAACTGTCCAGGTCATGGGCTTTTCGCAGTAAACATGCTTGCCTGCCCTTGCAGCAGCAACAGACATGGTTCCGTGCCAGTGGTCAGGTGCTGCGATAACAACTGCATCAATATCATCGGCCGAAATAAGCTCCTGCCAGGTACGGTAACGTTTTGGCGCAGGACCGAATTTCCCGCCAGGTCCTTGCCTGTTTATGTTGGATCCTGTCAGTGATGCTGCCTCACCATAAATGTCAAAAATATCGCATACCCCGTTTATCACAACATTCAGGTCATCCTGTTCCATGAATACATCAAACCGGGTGTCATCAGGATTTGTCTCTTTGGCCTTGACAAGGGTATCCATATAAGATGGTTCGGCAAATCCAAGCGCCCTCATAAGCTGTTTTCCCCTGATTCCGAACCCGATCAATCCCAGACGGATCTTTTTACCCTCTCCTGAAGGCTGAAGAAAAACAGCGTCTTTATTGCTTAACGGGAAGACATCTGATATGTCGCGATCCAGATAAGAGGTTTTTCTTGTCTTCACAAGGCCATATGCCATTGCCCCGAGCAAAGGAACCGTGGCCAGTGTTTTTATAATATCCCGACGACCTATGGCTGAAGATTTCTTTAGCTCAGCCTGATCTGAGATCCTTTCTTTCTTTTCTTTTTCCATGAGATTAAATTACGAATTTGCGAAAACCAACCGGCAAAACTCTTATAAGAAACCTGTCAATTCCTATCACCCTGGCAGAGGGGAAAACATAAAGAACACCCAATGCTGCCAGCTCAATAACATTCTTGTCGATCCAGAAATATGAACCTTCAAATGGCATAATATACTCCGTACCGATTAGTGCAGGGTGCGAAAAAGTGTAAAGGAGCAGCAGGAGAATTCCTCCGATGCAGGAGAGTCGGGTAAAACAACCGAGCAACAGTCCGGCGCCAATAACCACAAGCGCCCATTCGTTAAGAAAATCCACGTATCGCATCAATCCTGCATTGCCTGCCATATCAGTGAACATGGTCCGGAACGGGCCCTGTGAATCCAACAGGTAAGGAGCAGCTGTCCAGTTCGGATTAAGGACCTTTACCATTCCTTCGTAAAGAAAATGCCATCCGATAAATACCCTTAATATCACTAACCATGATATCTGGGCCTTAGAGTAATTGTTTTCCATTTTGATATTAATATGTTTCCGGTTGCAGTGGAATAAATGTAATACATTTTTGGAAATTAATAAATAGAACACCTGTTTTTGAATCGCCGATAAGGTGAAATAAAA
>DAIUKI010000279.1:0-4329 GCA_036848255.1 Bacteroidales bacterium
GCACCAAGATCGAGGCCCTTCACCTTGTCTTCGACCGCTCCCCTTGCAGTAATAATAATAAAAGATGCTTCACTCCCGGCCTTTCTTGCCTCACTTATAAGATCAAGTCCGTTATAGTCGGGCAGACCCAGGTCGAGAAGGATGAAATCGTACAGGTTTACTGCAATTTTTTCAGATGCCTCAGTGCCGGTAAAAGCAAGGTCGCAAAGGAAGTTCTCCGATTTAAGGAAAGAAGCCACTTCTTTTGCCAGGCTTTTCTCATCCTCAACAATAAGTAGATTCATCAGTGTAAAATTAAAAAATCCTGAAAAAAAGGCTCAGCTGAAAAATAAAACCTTTTGCACCCGGATAATAAGTGTCATCATATAAGGGTATTATATATGAAGGTTCAGCCTCAATTGTCATAAAATCGGTGTTAAAAGCGACCGGAATGCCTAAATCGATCTCAAGCAAACCAAATCTGTCGGAATATGAATAGGTTGTGGTTGTTGATGAACCCTGCCCGTTATTTCTCCATTTACGGTATGGCGACGACATTGAATAATAGTAAGAAGTCTCGGTTGCCGATTGGACTTCAGTTATGGTACCTGATAAGAGATTGATATAAGGATCGAATGAGAAATTTGCCTTGCCCCTGAAAAACTCAGGCGTCTGAAAATACCTTGAGTTCCTGATCTGGAAAAAAGCCTGACTGAAATCAGAAAAGAGGCTTCCGGCAGAAATCTTTGTATAAATAAGCTTCCAGTCGAATCCCAGGGTTACATCACCGAAGGTAAAACTATCGAAGAGAGTATCGGTGAGTGACTGATCGACCTGGTACCTGTAAACACCTGCCGAAATATCAAACCAGTTGTTAAATGGATGGCTATAGCTTAATGACCCTATATAAAAGGCCATGAAAGGATCAAGTCCTGAAAGATGGACAGCTGACACTGAAGCAAAAAGCTCATTTTTGAATCCATAGGAAACAGAGCCGTAGCCATAAGGATGATCCTGAGATATTGTCGAGCCGAGGTAAATCATGTTGCTCCCATATCCTCCACCGGAGTAGAGTGCATGAGATGACTCTTTTGTTCCGGTCTTCAGTGTATCAGATTCCAGCAACAGTTTACCGGCATTCTGGGCAGATAAGCCCGGAGGAACCAGCAACAGGACAGATAGTGCAATTTTCAGTATGGTTTCAGACATTTTCATCGTCAAAATATAAAACTACCTGCCTCCTTTACGCCCGGCTCCACCTGGTTTCCCGACTCCCTTGGGGATACC
Organism: Bacteroidales bacterium; assembly: GCA_036848255.1. Lineage (GTDB taxonomy): Bacteria > Bacteroidota > Bacteroidia > Bacteroidales > VadinHA17 > LD21. The sequence goes on from DAIUKI010000279.1 coordinate 1,267, forward strand.
TGACCCGGAAGGTCTGACAATCATCGGAGGCCTTGCTCCTTTTGACTTGGTCATGTCGGGACGGCCGCCTTTAACCTGTTTAACGGTTTTAGCGGCATTGTTCCCATTTGCCTGTCCATAACCATTTCCCTTTGTTTTTTGCTGATTTGCATCTGCTGACATCTGCTCCTGTCTCTCTTTAATGCGAAGAGAATCAGCTTTCTGTGCAACTGCCTGCGAATATCCGCTGAATCCGGCAAACAGCATAAATACGATAACCAATATTATTTTAACTGAGCTTTTCATTTCAATTTTTATAAGATCCCCGAATAAATTTTATCCTTATCCGGAATCAAAGGTATTTCTTAATTATGAAGAAAAGATGAAAATTGGCCCCTCAGAAGACAAAATTCAGTAATCTGTTCACAATTCCTGCCAGTAAAATGGCAAACCCGATCTCCAGGATGCAGATTGCCATTGCCTTTTTCCATCCGTACTCTTTCCAGAGAACCGATATTGTGGCAACACAGGGAATATAAAACATACTTACAATTGCAAGGGTGATCATCTGCTGTGAGGTAAGCACATCGGAAAAGCTTGTTGTGCCAAGATAAGCTGCCAGCATTACGAGGATGAGCTCTTTCCTCAGTATTCCGAAAATAAGGAGGATCCCTGTTATAGCCGGTAGTCCCAGCCAGGTAACCGTTACCGGGCTCATAAAAGAGGAGATTGCCGGCATCCATCCGGCGAGGTTGATTGCCTGGATCACCACACCTGAAATTATCACTATCGGCGCTGCAATAAATACAAATTCCTTCAATGAATCCCAGGTCTGGTAAAGTATTGTTTTTATCTGGGGAGTCTTGTAATCGGGCATTGCCATGATAAGTTCAACAGGTTCGCCGAGCAGGAGTTTGGATGATATTTTGCCTGCAATGAATATCACCGCCACGGCGAAAAGATAGAGGCCCAGTGCCCACCAGATGCCAACATATTTGCCGACAAGGCCGAAAACTATTACAGAGACGGCTGAGCATGGAACAAGCGTAACAAGCACGGCAGTTATAAATCTCTCGCGCTTTGATTCCATGATCCTGCAGGAAAGACATCCCGGTACATTGCATCCGAAGCCGATTATAAAAGAGATGCAGCCCTTGCCATGAATTCCCATTTTGTGCATAAGCTTATCCATAAGGAATGAGATCCGGGCTATATAACCCCAATCTTCAAGCAGGTAAAGGATAATATAGAACGGGAGGATATATGGAAAGGCTATCTGGACAAGGGCAAGTACGCTTTCAACTGCCGACCACCCAAGAGCAGAAAGAAATGTAGTTCCCAGGTTCTCATTCCACCAGGCATGCCATTCTCTGAAAACCGATTCGAGCAACCCTGAAAGCCAGTTTCCAAAACTGAATACACTGAGAAACATCCCGCCAAGGATCAATATCATAAAGAGATAGCCTGTGGATTTTTGAGTGGTCAGAGCATCCAGTCTGTCGTTTATTGTGAGTTTTCGATTTGAGGTTATCTTTACTATCTCCCTTGTTATCTGCGAGGAGGTATGGCTTCTTTCGTCCGCAATCACAACTGAGGAGTCATGTCCATGAATTTCTTCGAGATTTTCGATGAGCTGTCCGGCTTTTTCAAGAATCTGAGGACTCCGGACTGCCAGCAAACGGGAAATATCATTATCCTTTTCAAGAAGTTTGATGGCAACCCATCTCACAGGATACGGAATGTCGATGAAATTGAGTAATTCTGATAATTGACTGATGCAGTTTTCAATTTCCTTACCATACCGGTGAATTCTGTGACCGGCCTTTTCACCTTTCAGTTCAATGACTTTATCGATTATCCTTGTCAATCCCCGGCCGCGTGAAGCAACAGTTGCCACTACAGGAGCATTCAGAATGTCCTGAAGCTTTTTGAAATCGATTGTGATCCCTTTTTTTTTCGCAAGGTCGATCATATTCACAGCCAGAACCACGGGACATTCAAGTTCCAGAAGCTGAAGGGTGAAGATCAGGCTTCTCTCAAGATTTGTGGAGTCGATTATATTTATGACACAGTCGGGGTTCTGATGAATAATGTGCTCCCGTGATATTACTTCTTCATCTGAATATGTTGTCAGGGAATAAATTCCGGGAAGATCAAGCACATCAATTGTATACCCTTTATAAAAAAGTGTTCCTTCGCGTTTTTCAATCGTCTTTCCTGCCCAGTTGCCAATATGCTGATGCAGGCCTGTCAGATAGTTGAATACAGTAGATTTTCCGGAATTCCCCTGGCCCGCCAGAACAACATTGATCTTTTTCTCATCAGTCATTTTGTCTCTACCAATATTTTTGAAGATAATCCCCAGCCCAGAACCAGCCTCGAACCTGCAACCTCAACCTGCACTGGACCCGAGAAAAGGGTTTTTCTGATGACTTTAACAACCTTCCCTGAAGTTATTCCCAGATCAGCCAGTCTTTTTGTAAGCATCTTCCCACCCTGCACTGATATAATTATTGCCGTCTGTCCGTCTTCCAGTTCAGTCAAGCTGATCCTGCCTTCCTTGCTATTCATAAATTTCTATGTCGATATGTGAACAAATATTCAACTAAACGATTAAAAAAATCATTCTTCCTCCACATGCCTTAATCCTTCAGCAAACAGATTATTAATATGTATATCATCCAGGGCATAATAAGTTACCCTGCCAACCTTATTGTATTTTACAAGCTTCATGTTCCTCAATGTACGAAGCTGGTGGGAAATTGCTGAATTTGTGGTCCCTATTATGGCTGCTATATCATGCACGCACAATTCAGTTTCCTGGCACAGGGCATATATTATTTTTGTGCGGGTAGGATCGCTCATTGCCCTGAATGTCTCAGCCAGATAATGAAAAAACCGTTCTGACTTCATTTTTTTCCTCACCGATCTGACCTTTTCCTTTTCAATATAAGTAATGGAGGGAGTATCTGACTTTTTCTTTTTCATTCAATATGTGAACAATTGTTCAATTATTACACAAATGTACGATTTTCCGTGAGATAAAAAATAGTGTACTGTTTAAATTATTGCGGATTGCGGATT
>DAIUKI010000280.1:0-4323 GCA_036848255.1 Bacteroidales bacterium
TTCTGTCAATCCAGTTTTTTGGGATGGAATTTACTTCGTAGTATGATGAAACAATCCCATCAAGCAGGAAAAGTGGCTCCTGACTATCAGAAAATGTTGTTAATCCATGAATTCTGATCCCGGAGAAGTTGGGTGTAGGTTTGGATAAAGTCAATCCTGACACTCTGCCAATAAGGATGTCACTGATGTTTCTTGCACTTTCCAACTGCGGGGTTATAATTATTTCCTTGTCAGGCTGTCCATAAACCAACCGGACCTGGTTTACCTGGATTTCCCGGGGTGTTTCCTTCCTTTTAGCAAGAATCATTACTTCATCGATCATAATTGTATCGGAGAGTGTATATTTTTTTCTTATCGATCGATTGATCTCATAAGTCTCCTGCAGCGATTTGAAATTTTTATATTTAGCCGTATCCTCCATGGCCGCAAGGTATGTAGGGGATTTAAACTTTTTTACTTCGGGGGGTGAATAATTCACAGAATCCAATAATAATCTGCCCTGAAGATTTCCCTTATCATCCATTGCGGTTACAACAACCTTTGCATTGCCGGTAAGGTTATCCAGATCGAGCGTGAATCTACCGGAAGAATCAGTTTTTACACTTGTAATGATATTGCTCTTATCCTGAAAAATGCCAATTGTAACAGTCGCGTTTATCAAAGGTGTGTTTACAACTGATCTTCTAAGTCTTCCGGATATATTAAATCCTGATTCAGACGGGTACTTTAATTCCTTATATTTCCATTCAAAATCGCGCCATCCCTGGGTAAGCAATAGCAGATCAAGATCTTTTATCCTGTCGGGATTTGCCGGATCAAAATAATATGAAGGCTCCTCAACCGGTCCATGTACATCCGATTCGAGAAGGAACCATGAGGAGATAGTGGAAGGGAATTGAGTGGTACGGTCTGTGTAAATTTTATCCGTTGACGATAGTGACAGAAAAACTTCCTGTCCTGTTCCGAACTCTTTAAGTACGGAAAGTTTAACGGAAACTGAGTCGCGTTGATTATAAACTTTCTTATCAGGTTCAATATTTAGGGTTACATCGTCGAGGTTCTGAACAAACACCAATCGCTCACACAATGGTTTGTTATCAAGGCCAAATAATGTTATCATAACAACCCCGACGGGCAGTTCTTCTGATGGAATATGGTAAATATTGTCGAGTGCTTTTATTTTAACTGAAAGCGTCTTAATTATCTTTCCATGCGATGAAACCGTAGCTAAGAGATCACGTCCCAGGAACCGTGGCAATGTTTCAGGATTTGTTTTTAGTGACATTGAATACTCATTCATCTGACTGACACTGTGACTTATAACAAACCCTTTTGCAAAACTTTCCGGGATTTCACGTTTAATTACATCACCTTCGGAATTTTTTACTGTTGCATAATAGCTTAAGCCAGGTACCGGTTTCAGAATGAACATCCCCATTCCAAGGTGTGTACTGCTGAATGTTGTTATTAATACCCCGTCGGATGAAAAAACCTCACCCGACACATCACATCCGGCTCCTGCTCCATTTTCAGCTTTAAAGGCAACAACTGATGAAACATTGTCAACTAATGAGCCTCCCTCAGGAAAAAAGGTGATTTCCAGATTGCTGTCTGTTGTTTTAATATCATCAGAATCAGCTTCAAGGGCAGAAGAACCACCGATGACCGAGATCTCTTTATTGAAGTATAATTGATCTCCAAAGTTCCTCATATAGTTTGTATAAACTCTTAGCCAGTACTTCCCTGACCGGAGGCTATCGGGTAAAGTGAAATCTCCGCTTCCCAGGCCCCTGTCAAGTCTGATTATTCTGGTGTTGAGTAATTTGGATGCAGGTGAAATAAGATCAACATGGAGATTTTTGGAGCTGTCTATGGGGATATGATTCAAGCCATCAACAACATAAGCCTTAAACCACACTACATCACCCGGATGGTAAAAATCACGATCGGTATGCAAATAGACTTTTTCTGTTATTCCGGCTGCCTGGTTATCGGTATGATCGGTATATATAGTATCCAGTACTCTTAAATCGTTAAATGACTTGTCCCGCATTTTGTCAGATGGCTTATAATCATAAGGGAGCAGGTTGGCAATCCCCTGTTTTGCCATTTCTCCATGCCATATAATTCCGGGTCCTTTATAATAGCCGGTTTTATCGAAGAAGAGATTGTTTCTCAAAATCTCCATTCCGGTTTTGGCTTTGCCTGGCCTCCATTCAATTGACAGGATTACAGGGATAGCTTCGGAATAGTAAATAATCTTTTTTCGCTGACCGGTATCGGTACTGAGTTGATTTCTTACAAGATCCCTGTAAGAAAGTTGTCTCTTTTCATTTTTAATAATATAACCTCCCGGTTTCAGATCATCTTCCCAGAGGGATCTGATAAAATGCATTTTTGATCCGAAATATGCAATGTCCCTTCTGGCTTCAAATTTTTGTCTTTCTGATGTTGAAATAGTGTCCTCATCAAATAAGGAATTCCCAATGAGCTGATTGAGATAAGCCGATTTGATATATATGAATTTATTCAGGTAATAGGTAATTTTATATCCCATCCCCCTGTTAACGATAAATAAAGGTTTCAGGCAAACAGCCCTGAGTGTGTCTTTATCAGCGCTGGTAATAAATCTTATATCATCCTCATTTATTATTTCACATTCTTTTGCATTTCTTGTTCTGCCAAGAAACTCCCTCCTGAAGATAGCCAGGTTTTCCCTCCTGATATTGGGATTTCCCCTGGCATTTACGGAGACATCCTTCATCTCAAAGACTTTTGGTTCCAGGTAAGCCAGAATATCACGCCCTGACAAAAAATCATTTACCGTAACGGAATAATATCCTAATGCACTTATTGTCAGCGGCATTGAGGTATTGTTTTTTACATCAAGCCTGAAGGAACCATTTGCATCGGTATATGAAGCTACTGAGGTTCCGTCAAAATAGACAGCCGCATAAGCAACCGGGATTTTTGTCACTTTGTCCAGGATGGTACCTTTGATAATCTGACCGTAAGTAAATATATAGAGAACTATAAATACTATGAACAGGAATAGTCTTTTCATCTACCTGAAATGCTCAATTAACCATAACTACGAAATTCGTCATTATTTTAATTTCGTCAAAGTGAAATACATTTATTTATATGTGTTCTTAAACTTTCGTCACAAAATGCCTAATTTTGCAGGTCAATTAATTTGTACTGATGACAAACAAAACCGATCCGGTTTATTCGAGAAATGTTGTTGAGTTTACCGCAGCTGCCATTGAATTCTGCAAATATGCTGAACATGCCGGTGAGATTAAGGGCGATGAGCTGCTTAAGATACTTCAGCGGATTCTCCCGTATTTATATATAAAAGCATCACTATTACCATCACTCGAACCTTATTTTGAGGATGGTAATGAGAATTTTGTGAATGAGTCAGACTGGTCCAGGATACATGATGCATTAAGGGAGAAATTCGGCACCGCCGATGATTACCTTGAGGTGTTTGATGAGAAGATAAATGAATCGGATGGTCCTGTTGTATCTAGCATTTCTGAGAATATGGCAGACATATACCAGGATCTCAAGGACTTTCTTCTGCTTTACCAGACAGGCACTCAGGAGGTTATGAATGACGCTGTGTGGGAGTGCAGGCAGAATTTTGAAAATTTCTGGGGACAGAAACTGACGAACTCATTGAGGGCAATTCACAAGTTCATTTATTCGGGAGAGGAGATCGGAAAGGTTGAAGAAGATGATGATAAGGGAAGTGAAAGAGATACTACCGACTGGTTTGTTACACGCAGGCAAAAGGATTTAAGAAGTAATGGTAAATAACATATATCCGGAATCGATAACCCCGGAAGAGATTGAAAAATGTGATCTGTCGTGGTTCAAGGGTGAGATAGTGCTTGTGGAGGATATGAAGTCGTTCAATGAAACATTTCCAAGGCTCCTCGATTCAGAAGTGCTGGGATTTGACACTGAAACAAGACCCTCCTTCAGAAAAGGCCGCAAGAATAAAGTCTCCCTTATCCAGCTGGCAAATGAGAACCTGGCCTGCCTTATAAGGATCAACAGGGTTGGGATACCCCCCCAGCTTGCCGGCCTTCTGGCCAGCGATGATATTATAAAGGCAGGGGTTGCCGTACATGATGATATCAGGTTCCTCAGGAATGTCAAGGGATTTATTCCCTCGGGATTTGTCGACCTTCAGAAATTTGTCAGGGATTATGGCATACAGGTTTCCGGACTGAAGAAGCTTTCTGCAATTGTCCTTGGATTTAAAATCTCTAAACGTCAGCAGGTTACCGACTGGGAAGCTGAACAGCTTAC
>DAIUKI010000281.1:0-4307 GCA_036848255.1 Bacteroidales bacterium
TAAAGATCGTCAATCATTGTTTCAAAATCAATACTGTTTGTCAAACAAAATGATGCCTTGGTCAAGAATATCTATAGGTTGGTCATGTTAGATTATGATCATGTCAATTTTTAATCCCGGTTTATGATCGATGGGCTTTGGAATTTTAGGATTTTCAAATCGGCAGACCATTTTCCTGCACCATATATAAAAAGTATAATCAGAAGCAATGTCAGCGCAAAATCTACCCTGTATTCATGTGCGAATGTCAGGAAACCATCTGAAACCAACAACGGAAGTTTTGTCTTGAAAAAGGCAATTATCATTATAAAGAGAAGGGGAATGGAAGCCAGACGGGTCAGCAATCCGACAAGGATCAGAATTCCGCATAAAATTTCAAAGGTACCTGTAAAGTACGACCAGAACATTGGATGTCCAAACCCGATTTCCTCAAAATATGCCGGCCCCAGCATAGTAACAATCACGTATTTCTGAATTCCTTCAGAAATAAAGATCAGGCCTGTTATTATCCTGGCAAATATTATTTTACTGTCATTCCCTGTATCCAGGATTTTCGTCTTGATGCCGGCTCCTGTTTTCATGGCTTCATATTATGATCAAACACAGGAGATAATAATTTGTTCAAACATCAAAATTTAATTGAATCTTTGTCATCCAATTTATATATTTGCGCTTGTGAAGAAGTTGTTATTCCTTTTACTGGCGATCATTCTGCTTGCCTCCTGCAACACTGAGGTATGTCCTGCCTACAGCGACTCAGCAAACAATGTCAGGTCAACATTGTTTCAAAGCGGATCTTACAGGGCTGACGGGATCAATAAAGTATACAGGGATGCCTACTCCTACCGGAAGAAATGACTTTTTCGCGTTTCAATCCTGATTTCCCCCGACAGCCTCTTTAATATTGAATTTGTCAATCAGTTCCTTCATGGCATCCTTGTGGACCATAAAATTCATCATCTTCAGCTTTATATAATCTTCTGAAAAGAAATAATAACCCCATTCCTTTGCACCCGGATCGTTATTCTTTGATCCGGCACCCGAATCCTTTATGAGATACCAGTCCTTGCCATCCTTTTCGGTAAAGCCGACCAGGTGCATCCCGTGGTCATCGGTTGTTGTCTGGTTCGAAAACCTGAACTGGCGGGCATCATCATTTATATAAGCTGAAGGGATATCGAAATCAGGAATTATTGCACACTGGGTTGCCCGGTCAAGTCCGGGTTCCGAAACGTCGCCTCCGATACTCACGGTAAATCCTTTCCTGACAGCATTCTTCAGGGCAGACATATACATATCCAGGGGCACATTGTAATAAGTGCTGCTGTGCCACCAGTTGTCGGGTACCTTGTATTCAACCTGCCTGTAAAAGGGCTCCTGTGTGTAAGAAAGTATATCAACATAATCATCCGGATTGATCTTCAGGATCTCATTCAGGTACTGAAGCGGTGTGATCTTCTTCCCGTTAACTGTAATTTCTGTAGGAGGGATCCCAATATAGTGGTTCATGATCGCTTTAACAGTCTCAACCGCCGAATCCTCATCCCATGAAGAATTCGCCTTCATTGAGGAAAGGAAGGTGTTAAGCTCGCCGAACATTGCCTCGTGGTTATGGTATTTGCGCCCTTCAGGGAGCCCTGTGTAAAATTCAAGTGGCACAATCCCGTATTTCTTCCACATCCTTGTAACTGCATTTGCCTCGGAACCCTCTGCGAAAGCTGAATTGCCCCTCTGCTGAATAAAGCGTTTTGTTTTCTCGACATATTCCCAGTAAACTGTGTACATTTCGGAGAGCCTGACCTGGATTTTGTTTATCCTGTTGGCTTCCGTTTCAAGGAAAGAGGTTGTGCTGAAACACCAGCATGTGTTTGTATTCCCCTGGGAAACCGGAGGATTATGCCATTGCCGGTTCTTGTATAGGTCCATTTTGTTGGGAAGTGATGCTGCTGACAGGTCGACCGCAAAAGTTCCTGTAACTCTTGCAGGCCCGGTATTATCCCTTACTTCCCGGTCATCCTTCATTATTGAATTCTGGAAGTAGCCGGGTTTTGATACCTGGAAGACAGCTTTATCCTTATTTTGTGCCTGAAGGGTCGCAATAACAGTTCCCGTGAGGAGAAGAGTTGTTGCTAAAATTTTAGTTTTCATATGATATTTTGTTTTCTATTGCGGATTTCGGATTTTCGATTTCGGAATTAATTGATATTCTTTGTAATTCATCTGATTCATAGATCAGATTATCCGGTGGAAGACCGGAAATCCTTATCATTGCCCGGGCGACATCACGGGCATAAATACCTCTGTATTTCTTAAATGGGCCAACAAACAGCCACCCGAAGCCTTTCATAAAAGCAACCGACCCCTTTTCCCCTAAACGGAATTCATCGCGGTTTCCCATCAACAGGGAAGGTCTGACAATTTTAAGGTTACCGTGAAAAATTTCCCTGACTTCTCTTTCCATCTCACCCTTTGTCTGCAGGTAGAAATTTGATGAATCTGCATTGGCTCCGATTGATGATATAACAACAAGCGATGGTACTGAGAGATCCTCTGCCAGACGGGCTATTGATTTTGGAATCTCAAGGTCGACCTTTCTGAAAGCCTCCTTCGATCCTGCAGTTTTAATTGTGGTCCCGATACAGCAAAAGAAGCAATCAGCCTTAAGGCTTTCTTTGATATCAGGAAGCCTGGTAAAATCTGACAGCTTTATATGTTTCAGTTTAGGTTTGGTCAGCAACAGTTGATTTCTTGCAACTGCGGTTATCCTTTCAAAACCGGGTTCATCAATAAGAGCTGAAATCAGTTCTTTGCCAACAAGTCCCGTAGCACCAAACACAACTGCGCTTTTATCTGTTCCTGATTGATTGTTCATAATATCGGGAGATTTTAAATAGTCAGGGGGATTATGCAAAATTATCATTTCTGATGATCCATTTGCTGATGTCGGGTGCAATGTAACTTTCCATCTTGTTAAGCAGATTTTCAATATCATCACTTATCAGAAGCATATTACGGTTTTCTTCCCTGAGAAATCCTTCATCAGCCATTTTCCTTACAAGTATTTCAAGAGGGTCATAAAAACCATTGATATTCAGTAGTCCTACTGGTTTTTTGTGAAGCATGAGCTGACCCCATGTAAGGATCTCAAAGAATTCCTCGAGGGTACCGAATCCTCCGGGCAGGGCAATAACTCCGTCTGACAGCTCATTCATCCTGGCTTTCCTTTCGTGCATTGTATCGACTAGTATCAGTTCTGTCAGATTTTTATGGGCAAGTTCCCTGTCTTTCATAAAGACTGGCAGAACACCTGTCACCTCACCGCCCCTGCTGAGTGCTCCGTTTGCAACAGCATTCATCAGCCCGACATTGGCGCCGCCGTATACCAGGCCGATTTTCCGTTCAGCCAGGATCTCTCCAAGCCTATAAGCTTGTTTTCCATATATTTGATCATTTCCAAAGCTGGAACCGCAAAAAACTGTTATTCGTTTCATCTGAATAAAGAGGACTTTCAGTGACTTTTATTACTTTTAGGCTAAAATACATCATTCCTCATTAATCCGCTTTTAACCTGTAAATAAATTCATAAAAATCATGAAAAACCTGATCAGGCAGATACTTTCACTCCTTGTAATAGTATTTGTTTTTATCCAGTCGCTGGCTGCACAAAAAGATTTCGGATTTAAACCTGCCGCCTCAAATATCCAGGGCAGTGCCTTTCCCAAGATCTCCGTCGACAAAAGCGTTTATGTCCGTCTCAGGGCTCCTGAAGCAATAAAGGTCCAGGTTCAGGGCGGTGACGGGTTTTGTCCCAAACCGCTTGATCTTGTCAGGGATACTGCCGGCAACTGGAACGCGATCGTCCCTTCTGCAGGACCAGGATTTCATTATTACTGGTTTACTGTTGACGGTGTACAGGTGAACGATCCGGGAAGCGACACTTATCATGGTTATGGAAAACCCACCGGCGGGATCGAGATACCAATCGCTGATGAAGATTTTTTTACTGCAAAAAACGTTCCTCATGGTGATGTCAGGGAACACTGGTATTACTCGGATATTACAGGAAAGTGGAGACGGGCATTTGTCTACACCCCTCACGAATATGATAAATATTCAAAGAAGAAATATCCTGTTCTGTATCTTCTTCATGGTGCCGGTGAAAATGAGAGAGGATGGTCGAAGCAGGGACACATGAGTTTCATCCTCGACAATCTCATTGCAGAGAAAAAGGCAGTTCCCATGATTGTTGTAATGGATAACGGATATGCGACTGCAAAAGATGCTCCGGCAGCTTCAGCAGGCTTTTC
>DAIUKI010000282.1:0-4307 GCA_036848255.1 Bacteroidales bacterium
CAGTTTTCTGCATTCCTGACCGCAAGGATCCTGTTCTTCTCCGGGATCTTACTCTGCGACAGGTATACATTATAATGGATCAATGCATTTGAATAATCTCCCGACATCATTTCGGCGGTTGCCATATTGAAGAATATCGGCATGTAGAATGTTGAGTCGATACTGACCGCTTGTTTAAAATTGACGGCAGCTTCATTGTAGCGCTTTTGTTTCAGCAGAAGGTCCCCCATCATCACATAAGCTTCAAAGAACTTATCGTCGGTCTCTATCGCCTGGTCAAAGTAGCTTTCTGCATTCAGGTAATCGATATAGTCAAAAGCCGTGAGACCGGCTTTATAGTATTTAAGGGCTTTGGCTGAGGTTGTATGAAATTGTTGGGAAAAACAAATCTCCGGCCGGACAAAGGAAATCAGTACTAAACCTGTCAATATGATAAGCCGGACTCTCATCTTATGGAATATGCATGTATTTATGGATCTGAAGAGAGATTTTCCAGTGAGGATTTTCCTTGACATAGGCAACAATTTCCTGAATGATGGTGCTGAAACGGCTCCATTCCGGCTGAAGGAACAGCACGCATCGTCTGGCGACCAGTCTTCTGTATTTTTCTGCCCATTTAAAGTCATCCTTGTTTTCAATTATAACTTTCAATTCATCAGCCATTAAGCATATATTACCAACCGGAGGCATGTTCCTTTTTGGGGAAAGGCATATCCAGTCCCATTGGCCGCTTAAAGGATAAGATCCTGATGTTTCGATGAAAGTGCTGATGCCTCTTTTTTTAAGCCCTGCACATAAATAATCAAGGTTCCACATCAGTGGCTCACCCCCGGTGACAACAACAGATTTTGTGCCGGAATTTATGGCATGCTCTGTAATTTCGTCGGTTTCAACCAGTGGATGTATGCCGGGATCCCAGGAAAACCGCGAATCGCACCAGCTGCACCCAACATCACATCCTCCCAGCCGAATGAACCAGGCTGCCTCACCCGCATGATATCCTTCTCCCTGAATTGTATGGAATTCTTCAACAAGAGGCAGATTCATGCCATCCCTGCTGCAATTTTGCGTCTTCCCCATTCTTCAAAACGTTACGGTGCAGGTTTTATTTTCCAAACAACAACTGATAATCCCTTTCCCCTGCCTTTTTAACCCACTTTTCCGGAATGATTTTCCAGTTGTTCAAGGCGACTGGTCTAATGGTTTTTTTTGCCTCCAGGTAATTGAGAATATAGTACCGAAGATCCTTTTCAGTCGACTTCACCAACCGTTCAGGTAACTTACTTTTGGCGATACCGGCACCGGAGGTAAAATGACCACCTCCTCCGTTCCCCCTGTAGGAATTGACAGCAACCAGATAAGTCTTGTCAGATTCAAAAGGATTTCCGTTAGTAAATGATTTGATAAAAACCTTATCACCATCTGGTTTGCTGACGTCGACAGTGTAATCAATCCCTGCTGCAGAATCAAAATTGTATGGCTGATTTCTCAACCATGCCTCGCCGTTCTTCATAACGAGATCTCCATCCTTTGAAACCTGGAATTTAAGAAGATGATCACCAGGTCCTTTCATTGTATTAAGCCAATCCGCATAAGAAAACTCAAGGTATTTTTTTATCTCGGAACCAGTCATTGACATTGTATAGAGCATATTCTCAAACCTGTAAAGCTTGAACATGTCACCTACAGTAACAGGTCCCTTTGAGATTCTGACATCAAATGAGAGCGGAGCAGTAAATGAGACGTCAGCTTTAGTTATGTCAAGCTGGATGGTATGGATCATGTCAATAAATGGTGATGATCCGAAGTATGATTCGCGTGATGAGATTGAAGCTTCGGAGGTGGCTATCACTTTATTCACATACTCCATTAACACGTTCCTCTGCGTAGAAAATTCTGCAACAAATTCACGATCAGGATCATAATTATCAACATCTATTATTTTCCCAACGGTTGTTTTATGGATTTTGCCTGTAACTTTATCTTTCCGGAAGATCACATCGGCCCTGGCAATTTTCTGCGCCCTGCTTCCTCCCTCCATCACCAGGAGGGTATCACCGGCTGAATTGACAAATTTTTTGTTTATGACATTGTGATTATGTCCGCACAGGATCACATCAAAACCAGGGACATTCCATGCCACTGATGAAGAGCCGTTTTCATCATAATGACTACCACCATCCTGATCTGCATTGTTTGGTTCATCCCACCCCGAATGGAAGAGACCCACAACAATATCGGGCTTTTCCTTCAGGATTACCGGCATATATTTTCTTGCAGTCTCGAGCATATCCCTGAATTCAATGCCAGAATAAAGTTCCGGAGGAAGCCAGTTTGGCACCGCTGGTGTTGTAAGTCCAAACACTGCGATCCTGATTCCTTTCTTCTCAATTATTGTGAATGGCTTGAAATAAGGTTCACCGGTGGCACTGTTTACTGCATTCGCAGCCAGCAGAGGGAAATTGTACTCCGCGACAAGCCGGTCGTAAACCGAATGACCGGCTTCAATATCGTGGTTTCCCACGGTACCAGCATCATAACCTAGATAATTGAGCGCTTCTGCCATAATATGAGGTGATACGGTATCAATAAAGTTGTAATAATATACAGGAGGCTGACCCTGCAGATTGTCGCCGTTATCAAGGAGTACGACAGGAGCTTCCCCTTCGCGTACCTTTTTAACATACGTTGATATACCTGCAAGAGAGACCTTCATGTCTTCTTTCTCTATAAAATCATATGGCAGAATTACTCCATGCAGATCGGTTGTCTGGAGAATTGTGATGACCTGTTCCTTCCTGCCGGAACAGGAGGCAATAAATAATGCAAGAAATGTCAGAAAAATAAGTTTCCTCATGATTTTACAGTTCAGATTTTATTTAACCCATAAACATAGAAAAGAATATTTACTTTCGTTTAATTTTATATAAGGAAATAGAGAGCCTATCGCTAATTATAGTCAAAGGGTTTATTGAAATAATGACTTAACTTATGGTACAGACAGGACTGGATCAGGTAAGATACAACCTTCCCTCCGGACTTAAAGGAAAGAAGATAGGAATCTTATGTCATGCTCCGAGCGTTGCATCTGATTACACTCATATCATTAATATTTTCTATGAAAGGAAGGATTGTACCCTGGCTTCAATTTTCGGTCCTCAGCACGGCCTTTACGGCCAGACGCAGGATAACATGATAGAGTGGAACAGCAATCTGCATCCGGTTTACGGAATTCCTGTCCACAGCCTGTACGGGGAGCACAGGAAGCCCACATCTGAAATGCTGGTTGGTATTGATGCTTTAATTGTGGACCTTCAGGATGTGGGAGCACGATTGTACACATATATCTGGACAGTTAAGCTCTGTATGGAGGCCTGCTCTGATGCAGGCATTCCCGTATGGATACTCGACCGTCCGAATCCTGTGGGCAAATTACCATTCGACGGACCCGTACTGAAAGCAGATTACTTCTCTTTCGTGGGTGGTGCCTCCATACCCTTATGCCATCGGATGACAATTGGAGAAATGGCTTTATGGATTAAGACGCAGTACTTCAATAAGTGTGATCTTAATATTGTCTGGATGAAGAACTGGAACAGGAATTCGCTATTTGATGAAACAGGGCTTCCCTGGATTCTTCCTTCTCCCAATATGCCAACCCTTAAAACAGCACTGGTCTATCCGGGCACAGTGCTTGCTGAAGCCCTGAATATTTCTGAAGGACGGGGAACATCAATACCATTCGAGTTGTTTGGAGCTCCGTTCATTGATCCTGAGAAGCTTAAAAAGAACCTTGATGACAGGAAATTGTCAGGGTGTATTTTCAGGGTACACAGTTTTATACCTACATTCAATAAATTTGCCGGGACAACCTGCAATGGGTTGCAGATACATATTACTGATCCGTCGTCTTATTTCCCGGTTACAGTTGCATATGAGATTTTTGAGGCGATAATCCAGACGACTCCGCCGGGATCGCTTAAATTCAAAGATCCTCCCTATGAGTACGAGTATAATCTTATGCCATTCGATATACTGTCAGGTGATTCTGTTATGAGGACATCGTTGTTAACCGGTAACCCTGTTGCCACAGAAAGGCAAAGATGGCAGAGCGAAATTGAGGAATTCAGGGAAGATTTCAGTCAGCTATCCGCTTATCCTGCATAGTAAAATGGCCTGAGTAAGGATGGTTCAGAGCCTTCTGACTGATTTTGTGAGTTTTTCGATAAGCTGCTGTGGGAAGATGGGTTTTACAATGTAATCATCAAATCCGGACGCGATTATCTTCTCCCGGTCGCCAAGCAGGC
>DAIUKI010000283.1:0-4295 GCA_036848255.1 Bacteroidales bacterium
TGATTTGTAATCCGTGCCAATAGAGGTACTCGGTTAGCGAAGCGAAATCCGTGCCTTAAAAAAATCAATTGCTCCAATTCAAATCCGCCCCAGCGGTTTAGCAGGGATTGCAAATCCGCGCTAGCGGTTAAGTAGAAAGGTCTGTTTATTATTCTTTAGACGCAACCTTTTGATCAATTTTTTCATCAATCTTTTGGAATTGTTGTTATTTCAGACAATTTTTATTTATTTTTATATTCTCAAAGGAATTAATCCTTGCCTGAAATTAAAAATATTATTAAAGGTTGTCTGTCCGGCAACAGAAGAGATCAGGAGCTTCTGTACAGAAGACATGCTGCAAGGTTATATGCAGTGTGCCTCCAGTATTCAGGTAATGATGATGAGGCAAGAGATATCCTGCAGGAGGGATTCATCAAGATATTCGAAAACCTTGTCCATTACAAGCATGAAGGTTCTTTTGAAGGATGGATGCACAGGATTGTTGTCAACACCGCACTTGAGAAATACCGGAGCAAGCATAATCTTTACAGAGTTGATGATATTGATCTGATCCCGGAGCAGGATGCTGCTACGGAAACAGAAGATTATGCAGGTCTTGAAGCGGTTGACCTGCTTGACATAATCAGGGAGCTTCCTCCCAAGTACAGGATGGTTTTCAATCTTTTCGCCATTGAGGGTTATTCCCACAAGGAGATAAGCGAAATGGTGAATATATCGGAAGGCACTTCAAAGTCAAACCTGTCGAGGGCAAGGATCATTCTTCAGAGAAAAGTGAGTTTGTATACGGGATTAAAAAAGAATGTGGTCAATGGTTAGTAAACAGGCAGATATCGATCTCCTTTTCAGGAATGGGCTCAAGGATTTTGAGGTCCTGCCTCCGGTGGAGATCTGGGACAATATCCGCCCTGCCATAAGGAAAAGGCCACAGCCCGTTATTATGCTAAGGTCTGCAGCTCTGATCGCCGTTCTTTTTTCACTTAGCTTTCTTGCCTACCGCATTAGCCGGCAATCATCCTCACCTGTACAGGATCCATTTCTTGCATTTGATCAGGAATCAGTCAGGCTCCAGCCTGTTCCTGCCGATCCGGTCCTGGTAAAGCTTATGCCTGCTACTGATCGTCAGACTGCAGTTTTGATTAATGATCAGATACCCGGGCTGATTCCCCTGGCTGAATTGAATAATGAAGAATACAACCTGCAATCCGGTCCGAATCTTGCTCCCGAAACCCGTAACCTTAATTTTCCGGGTAAATTAATGATCCCGTCAGGCATTCAGGCTGTAAAGGGCCCCGATTATATGGCAGACAAAGCAGCTTCTGATTATGCGAACCTTTATGATCCCGGGTATGAGGAACTGAATGAAAAAACCGACAGGTGGTCAGTTACGGCGATGGCTTCCCCCACATATTACATGCGGCCCGGGGTGAACAGCAGCGATATGACGGACCAGATATCCTCCCTGGAACAATCGAGGATCTCTTATTCGGGAGGTTTAAGCTTTTCATATAAAATAAGCAAAAAGCTGAGTATCCAGTCAGGATTATACTATTCATCGATTGGGAACGAAGTTGATAATATAAGGTCATTTGCCGGTTTCAGGCAGTTCGATTACACAAAGGGCGATCATAATTTTGAGGTTATGACTTCGAGCGGAACCATTTTCACACATAATCCGGATGTATTTCTTGCCGATAATGCCGGTGACCGTGTGGTGACAAAATACACCAATGATGTTTTTGATCCCGGGAAAGCCAATCTTTCCTATATAAACAATTCGCTTTTTCAGAATTTCAGCTATCTTGAAATGCCGGTAATCGTAAGGTATAAACTGGTTGATAAGAGCCTGGATTTTAATCTTATAGGCGGATTGTCCTATAACCTTCTCGTAAATAATTCAGTGCATGCAATGATCGACGGGAACAAATATGATATAGGGAAAACCGCAGGATTGAATTCATTCATGGTAAGCAGTTCGTTCGGAATGGGAATGGAATACAACCTTTCCGAAAAGATTTCCCTGAACCTTGAACCAACATTCAGGTATTATCTCAATCCATTCAGCAATCTTCAGTCAACCGGCGCCCACCCATATTCCTTCGGAGTATTTTCCGGATTATCCTATAGATTCTGATCATATCCCCGCCGTATCTCTCCTTTTAAATTTTGTAGAATCTCTCTCCTTTTGATTCTCGCAGTATCTCTTTCATTTTAGCTTAATGGGAACTTAGTTTATAAGAGGTAAAAACATTACCTTTGCATTTTATTTTAAACAGGATAATAAATCATGCTCATATCAAACATAAAATCTCTTGCCTTCGGATTTGTCCTTATCTGCCTCACCATATCAATATTTGTTATCAATCAGAGTTTTAAGAGCGTTAACATGACTTGCGGGACCGGATCGCCCGGGGATTCAATTAACTTTAATAAACCATACAAACTCCCTGAATTTGTACACTTCGCCGGAGAAAAAATGCCACTGGAGAATTTTGACACCCGGGAAAGCCTGGATCGTGAAATACTGACAAGCGCCTACAGGCACTCTTCCACAATAATGATAATCAAAAGAGCCAACAGATATCTGCCGGTTATTGAAAAGATACTGAAGGAAAATAATATCCCCGATGATTTCAAGTATCTGGTAGCAGCAGAAAGCGAATACAGCAATGTTATCTCGCCTGCAGGGGCAACCGGCTTCTGGCAGATAATGGTGGCAACAGGCAGGGAAGAGGGGATGGAGATCAATAATGTAGTTGATGAACGTTACCATCTCGAGAAATCGACTGAATTTGCATGCCGTTATTTCCGGAAATCATATGAAAAATATGGTAACTGGACCCTGGCTGCAGCTTCATACAACGGAGGCCGGGCGGCAATTGATGAACAGATAGCCATTCAGAAGGAGAATAATTATTATGATCTTCTCCTTACCGAAGAAACAGCAAGGTATATTTTCAGGGCAGTGGCATACAAGCTCGTGATTTCCAATCCAAAGGACTTTGGATTTGACCTCGGTAAAAGTGATCTCTATCCTGAGCTTGACTTTTATGAGATTAAAATCGACACTGCCATCACAGATTTCTCAGCTTTTGCAAAAAGGTACGGTACAAATTACAAAATGCTGAAGTTCCTGAACCCATGGTTAAGGAAACCTTATTTCACACCAAAACCCTATAAGGAATATCTTGTCAAGATACCTTCTGAAGGAATGCGATCAACGGATATAAATGAAACTGTTAACTGATTATCTGAAGGGCAGGCAGGGGAATGAATGATGAAATAAAGGTATTTGGCGCAAGGGTACACAATCTGAAGAATATTGATGTTACAATTCCACGTAATAAGCTGGTTGTAATAACCGGTTTAAGCGGAAGCGGTAAATCATCACTTGCATTCGATACAATATATGCTGAGGGTCAGAGACGCTACATGGAAACGCTATCGGCCTATGCACGCCAGTTTTTGGGAGGAATGGAGCGGCCCGACGTAGACAAAATTACGGGATTGAGTCCTGTCATCTCAATCGAGCAGAAATCCACGAACAAAAATCCACGATCCACAGTTGGTACCATCACCGAAATATATGACTTCCTCAGGCTACTTTATGCCCGTGCAGGGGAAGCCTTCTCGTGGGCCTCAGGTGAGAAAATGGTCAAGTACACCGATGACCAGATCCTCGACCTTGTAAAGATCCGGTTCGCTGCAAAGAAAGTTTATTTTCTTGCACCGGTCGTCAAGGGCAGAAAGGGACACTACAAGGAGCTATTTGAACAGCTTCGCCGCAAAGGATTCCTTCATGTAAGGATAAACGGCGAAGTAAAAGAAATTACTCACGGGTTAAAGCTCGACAGGTACAAAACCCACAATATCGAGCTTGTGATTGACAAGTTCAGGGTAGGCGATATTACTGACAAAAGACTAAGGGATTCAGTTTTTATGTCGCTTGATCAGGGTGAAGGGGTTATGATGGTCCTCGAATCTGAAACCGATGAACCAAGATATTTCAGCCGCCAATTGATGTGTCCCGTTACCGGGATCTCATATAACGAACCTGCACCACATACCTTTTCCTTCAATTCCCCGGTGGGAGCCTGTCCTCATTGCAACGGCCTCGGAGAGATATCAAGCATTGACATGAAAAAAATTATTCCCGATCCCCTTCTCAGTATAAGGAAAGGAGGGATTGAACCGCTCGGAAAATACAGGAATGTATGGATATTCTGGCAGATTGAGGCAATCGGCGAGAAGAACGGATTCACGCTTGACACTCCGATAAGGGATATCCCGGAAGATGC
>DAIUKI010000284.1:0-4294 GCA_036848255.1 Bacteroidales bacterium
CGACACCCCCGGAAACTCTTATTAACCTTTCTGATACTGCCCGCAGGTATCTTAAATATATATATATCGGGAATACGGCCGGTGATACCGGACTGGATACTGCCTGCAGCAAGTGTGGCACTATAGTCACAAAAAGATCAGGCTATGATACAAGGTTAATGAATCTCGACGGCAGGGGAAAATGCGATGCCTGCGGCAATCCGGTATACAGGTATTTTACTTTACCTTCTCATGCAGGCCGCTGAGTCGTCCGCACAGCTTATCTGTACCAACGAACAGATCCTTTTCAACAAGCTGAAAGTACGATCTCATTGATTTCGGATCATCGCTTTTCTCAGGATTGTTTACCCTTCTGATCAGGCCGTTCCGGAGTGAGACGGCATCAGTAATTATGCCGGAAACCTCTTCCGCCTTGTCTTCGGGATGAAGGGTACCAAAAGTGAAACAATCTGAGATCACCTCGAAAACAAGATAATCAATGTTTTTTTTAAGCTTTCTGATGCTTGGCATGATCGCGTTTTTTTATCAGGTGCAAAGATAATAAAATAAATGACTTGTGATTTCATTTATCAGCCATGAACCTCCCTATGCTCTCCTCGGCTTTTTCGATGTAGAGCCTTCGGAGGTTCTCAATCACCGGGACGCGGACATTGAAATAAATATCCCCGATGCAATAGAACTGAAGCACCATTGGGGATGTGCCGGTCATGAAAACGGCATCATAATCCTGAAGTGAATCAACAGGAATGCACCTGAACTGCACTTTGATCTTTTTGTCATGACAGATATCAAGGATATATTTCCTGGTTATGCCGTTTAGTATTTTTTCATCGGGGGCAGTAGTCAGGGTATCCCCTTTCAGGAAGAAAATGTTTGATCTGCTGCCTTCAGTAACCTGGTTGGCTTCATTTACAAGCAGAGCCTCGTATCCTCCCTCCAGGATAAGCTTGTGATATATTGACGAACGCAGCTTGTGGTTAATTACTTTTGACTCCGGATCTTTTCTTTCTGCAAAAAAGAGGATCCCTTTAACTCCTTTTTTGTACTGTTCATCGGAAGGATAGATCGGCTCTATAAAATAAATAAGGTAATTCTCCGAATCCTTTGTATAGTTAAAAACGATCTTCAGGTTGATGTCTTTCCGTTTTTCCGTTTTAACCAGGTTGATGATATTCTTTCGCAGCTCCCCAGGCGGTGCAAGGGGAGCCTTTTGCCGGATCCTGATGCTCGATTCGAGACGGTCCATGTGATCATGGAAAAAGACAGGGTTGCCCCTTGTCATCCTTATCACCTCATAAATTGAATCACCCTCATAAACAAGCGAATTGTCAAAATGGTCACATGGATGCAACTCCCCATTGAGAATGAATTTTTTACCGAAGCATTCGTTCATGACAAGAAGCTTTTTCACAAAAATACAAACAATAAGGCTATCAGCCAGCATTTCTCCATATATTAGCAGTTGCCAGTCAAATGACTATTCAATTCATGTATGCCATTGTTGATATTGAGACCACAGGAGGAAGTTCCAGAATTGAAAGAATAACTGAAATTGCTATATTTCAGCATGATGGAGATAGGATCACCGGAGAATTTGTCACACTGATAAATCCTGAAAGGAATATCCCCTATTTTATTACAAACCTGACGGGAATTACGAATGAAATGGTTGAGAATGCACCCCGTTTCTTCGAAGTTGCAAAAAAGATAGTTGAACTGACTGAAGGGCGGACATTTGTTGCCCATAATGCAAGGTTCGATTATTCATTCATACGACAGGAGTTCAAATCTCTTGGTTATAACTTTAGCCGTAACATACTTGATACTGTCACACTCGGAAGGAAACTTATCCCCGGTCACAGCTCTTACAGCCTGGGTAACATCTGCAAGGATCTGGGTATTATGATAAATGGCAGGCACAGGGCAGCAGGTGATGCCCTGGCAACCGTAAGACTGTTTGAAATGCTAATGGTGAAGGACAGGGAAATATCGGGATGCAGTTCAGGTTTGATAAAGAGCACAAGGTTGTCGAAGCTTAATCCGAACCTTGATATTTCAAAAATTGATAAGATACCCGATGAACCGGGGATATACTATTTCTATAACGAAAAAGGAGACCTTATCTATATTGGCAAGAGCAGGAACCTTCAGCAAAGAATCAGGACGCACTTATCGAACAATACGACCAACAGGTCAATGGAGATGCGAGACCTGATAGCCGACATATACTGGGAGGTGACAGGAAGCGAACTGATCGCACTTCTGATGGAGTCGTCGGAAATCAAGAAAAACAAGCCGGTCTACAACAGGGCTCAGCGCCGGACCGGTTTCCAGTGGGGTATTTTCCGTTTTACGGATCATAATGGCTATATAAATTTCAAATACGGGAATCTCTACTGCGACGATAATCCGGTTTCTGTTTTCTCCGGAAAAGAGAGGGCGAAATCGATGCTTATATCGCTTGCAGAGAAATATGAACTTTGCCAGAAGCTTACCGGACTTTACGAAACCACCGGGCCATGCTTTCATTATCATGTGGGAGTCTGCAGGGGTGCCTGCTGCGGGAAGGAGTCACCCGATACCTATAATGAACGGGCCAGAAAGGCCGGGGATGAGTTCGTCTTTTCGCATCGTAACTTTTTTATTATCGATAAAGGGAGAGATGAAGAGGAAAGAAGCGCCATAAAGGTTGTCAACGGGAAATACTCTGGTTACGGATTTTTTAATGTAAATGAAATTGGATTCGGACTTATGGCAGTTCACGACTGCATAAAAACATCGGAAGATAACCGCGATATCCAGGTAATTTTAAAACAATATCTCAAGGGTTATAAAATCGAGAAGATCATTGAATTCTGACAAGCAAAAGCTATTTTTGTTACAGAATCAAATTTAATAATTAAGCTATTAAAAACACTTTTTTTTAACCGCAGAGCACGCAAAGTTGCGGCAAACCACGCAAAGTCAAAAAGAATCTCTTCCTAATAACTGTACTTTCTCAATTTTAAAATATTATGGCTGTATTTACGAGGACCACAAAGAATCTCATCCTGAAGATTGATGAGTTTTTTGATAACATTGATCTGGGACTCCTGGTATTCAGGGAAGGAGTCAAAGCCTATCTCGAAAAGGACATGGAGACTTTCAACAGGCATATTCAGAAGATTGAATTGCTGGAAAGCAATGCCGATAAGCTCCAGCGGTCGATTGAAAATGAAATGATAACCCATTCGATCCTTCCCCAGCACAGGGGTGAGGTAAGTTCCCTGATCGATGTCCTTGATGAGATTATTGATACGATTAAATCTTCCCTGAATGAATTCAGTATAGAATTGCCCGATATTCCGGCAGCGCTCACTCATAACTTCATCAGCATTACGGAGGCTTCTGTTTCTGCCGGTGAAGAACTGATTCCTGCTGCCAGGGCATATTTCAAATCACCTTACACGGTGAGGGAAAAGCTCCTGAAGGTGTATTATTTTGAAAGTGAAACAGATAAAATCGCAAGGAAGACGACCAGAATCATTTTTCAGGAAATGAAAGAACTTGATCTGGCCCATAAGGCACATCTCAGATATATCATCCATCATATCGAGAACATCTCGGACAACGCCCAGAAAGCCGCAGATCTTCTTTCAACCATGGCAATAAAGATCGTGATGTGAGATTGTTACCGGTTACTGGTGCTAGTTACTGGTTGCTGGTTTCAGGTTAGTCTTAGTTTTCAACAAGCAACTAGCAACAAGCAACAAGCAACTTTAAAGGAGAATTTCAAAACTGACTGAAAAATAATGATCATACTATTTTTAATAAGCGGTTTGTTCCTTGGTTGGTCACTTGGCGCCAATGATGCTGCCAACGTCTTTGGTTCTGCCGTAGGCTCGAAAATGGTGACCTTCAGAAAGGCCGCGATAATCGCTTCGGTTTTCGTGATACTGGGGGCAGTTATCCAGGGGTCCGGAGCTTCAGACACTCTCGGCAAGCTTGGTTCCGTCAATGCTATCGGGGGCTCATTTACGGTTGCCCTGGCAGCAGGCATTATAGTTTACCTGATGACCAAATTTGCATTGCCGGTGTCAACCACACAGGCCATTGTCGGCGCCATAATTGGATGGAACCTGTTTACGGGTAATCCGACGGACAGCAGGGTATTGACCCAGATAGTCTCGACTTGGGTGTCGGGCCCCCTGCTGGGAGCTGTATTCGCCATAGCTCTGTACATCCTTCTGAAAACAATAAAGAAAAATTCATCAATTCACCTTGTACGTTTTGAATCATATATCAGGACCGGTCT
>DAIUKI010000285.1:0-4293 GCA_036848255.1 Bacteroidales bacterium
TTTTCAAAAAAGTGCTTGCAGGATCAGGAACTTATGAGAACATAATGATCTCTCCTCTGAGTATTTCTTATGCCCTCTCAATGACTCTTAATGGTGCCACCGGCGAAACCCGTGATGCCATGATGGAAGCTCTGAGGATAAATGGTATTACTACTGATGCCTTAAATAATTCTTACATGGAGCTTACAAAGGCTCTTCTTTCGGTTGACAAAAGGGTGCTGATGTCAATAGCCAACTCCGTATGGACTGAAAATGATTTTATTGTAAAACAAGCCTTTATTGACATCCTGACTAATTTTTATGATGCAGAATCAAAACCATTTGATATAGATGATACAGCTGCTCCTGATAAGATAAATGCCTGGATAGAAGCAAATACAAATGGTCTGATAAAGGAGATGATCAATGAACTTGAAGATAATACAGTCATGCTTCTTATCAATGCAATCTACTTCAAGGGCAAATGGAGATCCGAGTTTGATGCTTCAAAAACTGTTCAGGAAACATTCTATAAAACAGGCAGCAGTCAGGTTGAAGTCCCGATGATGAAGCAGAAAAACGACTTTATGGTTTATGAGGGAAATGGCTTTGTAGTTGCGGAATTTCCTTATGGACAGGGAAACTTCGTTATAAATGTCATTCTGCCCAATGACCAATCGGGTTTGGCCAGCATTGCATCACAGGTGGATAACGAGAGCTTTGCAGGCTGGGTCGGCCAGCTCGGTGAAAGGGAAACTGATGTTTCATTCCCCAGATTCAAATATGGATATAAGAAGACATTGAAAGAAGTGCTTACTGATATGGGAATGGGAATCGCATTTACCGAGTACGCTGATTTTTCAAATATATCAGATCAGTTCGACCTCCTCATAAATGATGTCACTCACCAGACTTTCATTGAAACAAATGAAGAAGGCACCGAAGCCGCAGCAGCAACTGTGGTTACAGTAGGAACCACCTCAATGCCGCCACCGGCGCTCATATTCAATATGGATCATCCGTTTATTTATATCATAAGGGAGACGACCACAAATTCGATTATCTTCATGGGGAGAGTTGCTGACCCTTCTGTGAATTAATTTTAGCTACATTTAAGGGCTAAAGCCCGAGTTCCATCTTATCACTCAATCACGGCCTTAAGGCTGTGGTTAACGCATAAAGGCTCTAATGGACTTTAGTCCTTGATAATTCATTATGGCTAAGCTGGCTAAGGAGTTGACCCTTTACGGTCTGATTATGGTGGCAATCGGTTCCTGCATAGGTTCAGGGATTTTTGTCACCCCTTCACAGATTGCCGGGCTCATTCCCTCTTCCGGACTTATTCTTCTTGTATGGGCCCTCGGAGGACTTATTGCTCTTACAGGTGCGCTTACTTTCGGAGAGATGGGTTCTTTGTTCCCGAAAGCCGGGGGGATCTATGTTTTCCTGAAAGAGGCATATGGCGGATGGCTCGGATTTCTTTACGGCTGGGCATATCTTGTGATTATAACATCCGGTTCAATTGCAGTGCTATCACTGGCATTTTCCCATTATCTCAGCTTTTTCATACCGATGGATAATACCTGGCGGACAATAACAAGCATCATAACAATTGCATTACTTACAACGCTTAATGTTTTCAGGGCAAAATTCGGCGAGATCTTTTCAAATATTTTCACCGGGCTGAAATTGATCGGAATACTTATTATAATCTGTGCAGGATTTTTCCTGGGCAACATAGGTTTTTCATTCAGGGATTTCGGTTTTACGGCACCATCTTCCGCAGGGCTTTCAGGCTTTGGAGTCGCGCTTACCGGAGTGCTCTTCTCTTATGGCGGATGGCAGCATGCCTCATTCCTTGCAGGAGAGACCCAAAATCCATCAAGAAATGTTCCAATTGCCATGATTACAGGAGCTGCTGTGGTTACACTGATTTATCTCCTTGTAAATACATCGTACATGCTGCTTCTTCCCGTAAATAGAATAATCACATCTGAAAAAATTGCAGCGGAAGCCGTAAGCACGGTAATACCATTCGGCGGAATGCTTGTTGCCGGACTTATAGCGATCAGCACATTCGGGACCATCGGTATTTACACACTCTCGACACCCAGGATCTATTATGCAATGGCTGAAGACGGCCTTTTTTTCAAAAGCATCGCAAAAGTCCATCCCGTCTTCAGAACACCTGTAAATGCAATTATTGTCCAGTCGGTATGGTCGGTGGTACTCCTTCTTTTCTGGGGCACTCTCGAGAACCTGATCACATACACGGTTTCGGTTGAATGGATCTTTTTTACCCTGGCAGCTATTGGAATTTTTATTTTCAGAAAGAAACTGAAAAATACCGACCGCCCGTACAAAACTTTCGGCTACCCTGTTACACCTCTGATATTCATTGTTATAAATATCTGGTTTGTAATAAACATAATGATAAACAAACCTTTTCATATGTTAATAGGGTTTTGCTTCCTGATATTGGGAGTTCCGTTGTTCCTGTTCTTTAAAAAGAGAAATCCGGTTGTGGATTTAAGGAAAAGCTAAGGTACCCTGATGAAATTGAATGGAATATTCAGGACCGATGCAAAATACTCGCCCCGCTCAAAAATATCTTCATCACCCTCTTCATAGTGCCAGTTGATTATGAATTTCTTGTTTTTCAGCTGGACATGCGATACCTTCTGAAGGAGCTGGATAAGGAGCTTTGCGCTGGCGCTGTTGAAATATTCCAGACTCATATCCACGCAAGTAACATCAGCAGGGGTTTTGATATACTCATTCACCCAGTCATCGACTGGTTTAAAGAAATCAAACATATTCTCATGAATTGATCGTCCCCTGATCCTTATCATCCCTTCCGGATTCAGCAATATTTCCGGAGAGCTTTTGGTGGCAGGTATTCTCAATTCATTCATCAGTAAAATGTTTTAATCCCCCTGTGGGCAGGGGTGTATCACTTGAATTAACGGGAACATTAACTCCATATTGTATCAGAATCGGGCCCGGGGAGCCGTGTCCTGACTTGAAAATTCACCCCTTAGGTACTTATAATATCCTGTAATACCGATCATTGCGGCATTATCGGTTGTGTATGCTAACGGAGGCACGAAAAGGTTCCATCCTCTTTTGGCGCTTTCCTTTGCAAGTCCGTTTCTCAGACCGGAGTTTGCTGATACGCCTCCGGCAATACCCACTTCCGTGATTCCTGTCTGCTGTGAAGCTTTGATCAGTTTATTTATGAGTATGCTTATAATCGTTTCCTGAAGAGAAGCACACAGGTCAGCTCTGTTTTTTATAATGAATCCGGGATCCTCTTTAAGCCTGTCGCGAAGAAAATACAGAAAGCTGGTCTTTAAACCGCTGAAACTGAAATCAAGACCTTTAACGGAAGGCTTTGAAAAGCTGAAAGCTTTTTTGTTCCCTTCTGATGCAAGCTTATCAATCATCGGACCGGCAGGATAAGGGAGATCCATAAGCTTCCCGCATTTGTCAAAAGCTTCTCCTGCAGCATCATCAATCGTATTGCCGATTATTTCCATGTCAAGGTGGTTCTTCATAACAATTAACCTTGTGTGACCTCCGGAAACAAGAAGGCAAAGAAACGGCAATTCCGGTACCCTGTTTTCCTTATCTTTCTCAAGGATAAAATGTGCCAGAATGTGCGCGTGCAGATGATTCACCTCAATCAAAGGAATATTACGGGCAAGTGCAAAACCCTTGGCAAAAGAGGTACCAACCAGAAGCGACCCCAGCAAACCGGGTCCTATTGTAAAGGCCACTGCATCAATCTCATCAACCCCGACTCCGGCCTTCTTCAGAGCCTGATCAGCCACTGGCACAATATTTGCCTGATGTGCCCTTGAAGCGAGCTCGGGAACAACACCGCCGTACGACATGTGTATATCCTGTGATGCAATAAGGTTTGACATAATATATCCATCCCTTACTACAGCAGCGGATGTGTCATCACATGATGACTCTATTGCCAGTATTGTGACTCCCGTGCGCCCTTTGATATTCCGTATTTTTTAGGTTATTTTGATAACGAATCTTCAACCGGTTTTGAATGCTTAAAAGTATTAAAAAATCGTTTAAATATCTGATGATCCTGGTGGGTATCATTTTACTGGTGCCGACATTTGCATCACTTATTCTGCGTGTCCCGGAGGTTCAGACGTTTATGGTAAAGAGAATCATGGGTCACTTTTCTGAAAAATTTCAGTCTGCAATGACACTGGGCCACATAGAATACACCTTCTTTAATAAACTGTTGTTAAATGACCTCCTCATAAAGGATCAGAACAATGATACCCT
>DAIUKI010000286.1:0-4292 GCA_036848255.1 Bacteroidales bacterium
CCGTGCAATATATTCATCTACAGCGAGTCCCGATTTCATGCCTGCCAGAGCATTCATTACTGCTGCAGCACACGGAAGCTCTCTGTTTTTAAGTGATTCTGCCAGGGCTGCTTCCGCCGTTTTACTGCCTGATGCCTGAATTGCAGCCAATGCGGGATAGCACATCTCCTTATCATTAAGGAAAACTTTCATTGCTGCCACGGTGGCATCGCCGCCAATAATCTGAAGCTGCTTCATGAAGAAATCCTTAACTCCGTTGTCCTTTTGGCTTGTGGCATATCCTATGCAAACCTTCTCCCATGAAGCTTTATCAGTCTCCTTTCCCTTTTGTGACAGGAATCTTGAAAGGCTTTCAACTGCAAATCTTGCACGGGTATCATCACCGGTTCCGGCAGGTATGATCTGACTGCAGATCAGGTTGATCCCTGATTCTCCGAGAGCGACCATTTCGCCCATCAGCTTGTCGGTGTATTTTGAATCGTTTGAAGGGAACCGGGCAAGAAGATCTGCAACCCTGGTTTCGATGGTCCTTTTATCCTGAGCATAAGATCCACCGGCAACAAGCAGGAAAGTTATGAATGCAACAAAGATTTTTCGGATTTTCATATTTTCATATTTTCAAATTTTCAAATTGGTTTTTCAGGATCAGATCTTCCATTCACCCCTCATAGGCTGATTAATGAGCCTGTTAGCTCCGTCATCATCAATAAACTGCTGTTTTGCGGGATCAAACTTCAGGTTTCTGCCAAGTCGTACGGCTATTATTCCAAGATTAACAACTGAGCATGATCTGTGACCGTTCGATTCGTTAAGTGCGAATTTCTTTCTTGTCATGACAGACTCGCTGAATGTCGTGATCTGAGGTTCAGGATCAGGAAGTGAATCAACAAGCTTCTCCATGTCTTTAATATCGGACCGGAAACCTTTATAGACCTTTCCCTTCGGGCCCTCGATGTATGCGGCATCCTTGTCGCGGTTCTCCCCGTCGAGGATGATCTGACAACCGTCAGCATATGTATAAGTTATCCTTCTCCAGGAGCCTACGGCATCATAATGCTGCTGAGGGGCATCTATCTCCACCGAGACTGGTCCGGTGTCATCTTTGCCAAGCAGGTACTGAACAGGATCGAGGTAATGCTGTCCCATATCACCCAATCCGCCGCCATCGTAATCCCAGTATCCGCGGAATTTTGAATGCACACGCTCGGGATTATATGGCTTGTATGGTGCCGGTCCGAGCCACATTTCGTAATCGAGTTCCGGCGGTACAGGCTCAGGTTTAAGGTTATGAAGTCCGCTCCAGAAGAATTTCCAATCATATCCGGTTATCCCGCTTACAGTCACTTTAAGGGGCCATCCCAATACACCACTATTAACAAGCTTTTTAAGCGGCCTGACAGTTGTTCCGAGACCATAAAACTGATCCTTGAACCTGAACCAGGTATTCAGCCTGAACATCCGGCCGTTTTTCTGAACTGCCTCAGCAACCCTTATGCCTTCCCCTATGGTCCTTGTCATAGGTTTTTCACACCATATGTCCTTCCCTGCTTCAGCGGCCATTTTCGACATTATTCCATGCCAGTGGGGAGGGGTTGCAATATGGACAATATCAATTTCAGGCCGGGCCAGAAGCTCCCGGAAATCCCTGTATCCTGATATTTTCCCGCCTGCTATTGCGATTGCCTGGTCGAGGTGATTCTTGTCGACATCGCAGACGGCAAGCAGACGGGTCCCTTCATAATCAAAGTGACCACGTCCCATTCCGCCAACCCCTATGATGCCTTTTGTAAGCTGGTTACTGGGGGCAGTATATCCCTGTCCTCCAAGAACATGCCTTGGGACAACAGTAAGAGCAAAAGCAGCAGCAGCGCTCTTCCTGAGGAAGTCACGGCGGTCCAGATTGTTCTTTTTCATATTAGTATTTTTAACGAATTTGCTTTTTAAGACAATAGACCGATACTGCCCAAAGATAGATCATGCAGCCAATCAGTATCGTCATTCCCAGAACAATGCTGCTTATGTCGCTGACCCAGCCAACCAGCAGAGGGATAACTGCACCTCCTGATATGGCCATCATCACCAGACCGGAGATCTCGTTGCTCTGATTCGGATATTTTTCAACGGCAAGCGAAAATACAAGCGGCCAGATGTTGGCAACTGCCAGACCGATAAGGAATACAAGTCCCCATGCCATGGCAGGAGATTTGACCAGCACAATTGCTGCAAGGCAGATGATCCCAAGAAGTGATGTCCACATGAAGAATTTCCGCGAAGATATTTTAGTCAGAAGAATTGCACCGGCGAAAGTGCCAACCATACGACCCAGAAAATAAACACTGCGTCCCGATTCGGCTGCAGTCTGATCGATACCAAAACGCTTGATCAGGAACTGACCTGAGTTTGAATTAAATCCGACATCGACTCCGACTACAAGGAAGATTGACAAAACCAGCAATAGAACATACCCGTTGCCAAGAAGCTTGAAAGAAGAGGCAAAAGTAGCCTTATATCCCTCCACCCTTGTTTCTTCAATTTTTGAAGAACCAAGCCAAAGTACCGACAGTATCGAGACTATTCCAAAGGCCAGGAACAATATCTTCCAGTCACCAAACTGTGCTGCAAAAAATCCCGCAAGGGGTGCTCCAATCATCGACCCTATCGCCTTTATAAACTGGGAGAAACTCAGGAAACTTGATGCCCTGTTACCTGGGACAACATCAACCATCAGGGGATTTGCAGAAACCTGGACTATCGTATTCCCTATGCCAAGCAGTGCAAATCCGGCCAGTACCATTGGAAAAGTATAAAAGAAAAACGGGACCAGCAATCCCAGTGCGGTAACACCCATACCGATGTTCAGCATGTTCTTTTTGCCTAGCCGTGACTGTAAAACCCCAACCGGAACCGACAGTATAAAAAACCAGAGAAATGCTGCTGATGGTATCAGCTGGGCAACGGTCGCGCTCAGGCTCATATCCTTGCTTACCCGGTCAACCCCTATACCGACGAGATCGACAAAACTCATGACGAAAAACGCCATAAGTACCGGGGCTATCTTTGAAATGTTTACTTTATCTGTGGCCATAATTAAGTATTTTGAAGGTTTAATTTCTTCTTCCTGATGCCCGTTGCCTGTCGCCTGATGCCGTTTTATTAAGGCGCCGGGCGTCAGGCGCCGGGCGATAGGGATTTATTTATTACATAAGCGGAAGTGCGTGTTGTATGTCTTTCCAGAAGGTTTCATCAAGCAGATAGGCAGCTCCTATAAAGGCAGCATCCTCTTTCAGTTCAGATAGGGCAACTTTACAACTGCAACCTTCTTTCATAAGGCTCTTCTCGAAAATGTCTCCGAAAAGGCTGTATGCATGAGAGATATTGCCACCTACGACAACGATTTCGGCTTTGAATTTCTTTAGCCATGGAGCAAGAAACACTCCAAGGTTGGTTCCGAATTCATTGAAAAGATCCTTGACGTTCCTGTCGGTCCCGGCCAGTTCGGCAAATTCCTTAACGCCGCTAAGCTCTTTGCCTGTCAGCTTTTTATATCTTCCGATAAACCATCGTGTCGAAAAATAATCATCAGCAATATTATCCCCGTATGGAAGATGATAAACACATCCCAGCTTCGGTACCTCAGGTCCGTCGACGATTGGTATCCTGTTTGAAATGAATGCCGACCCTAATCCGGTCCCGAGGGTAACAGCTATCGACCTTTCAGCTTTTGCAGCTTTCCCGACAAGGGCTTCTCCAACGGCAAAAGTTGTAACATCGTTCATGAACCTTACAGGGAAATCCCCGGGGAAACCCAGGTTGTCTGCAATTGCATTTCTTACGTTGCACCCATAAAGATTCTCATATTTTGCAACCCCCTTTATATAACTTATCCCTTTTACATAGTCGAAGGGGCCCGGCATTCCAAATCCTATGCCCTTCAGCGATCCGGGCGGTATTTTCTTAATGACTTCAGAAATGGCCCCTACCCATACACCTATTATTTTACTTGCCTCAGCTTTATTATCAACGGCTCTATCTGTGCGTGTTTCGTTCAAAATAGTGAATGATTCGAGATCGACGGCCGCGCAGCTTATGTGACTGCCGCCTATATCCACGCCAATTGACAGATTCTGTTTCATAAATTGAAAAAAGATGTATGATGAAGGAGTAAAAATAAAAAAAATAGAGTTGCTGAAAGTATTGAATTTTACCGGAAATGCCAAAGAGATGACTTTAAAAATAGTAATTTAGTAAGATTAAAATAGCTATTATGCCAAAAGTAACAAAGGAAGATGCAC
>DAIUKI010000287.1:0-4273 GCA_036848255.1 Bacteroidales bacterium
TGTGAATCTCTTCAATAGTATTTTTAATTTTGGTTAATAATGTAAGAATTCTTGTTGTCCTTCCAAAAATAATCATTTTGAACCTCATTCTTATTGAGGTCAGGTAAGAAAAATACGCCCGGGCACAGCAGGTATTATCCCCTTTTCACCGGCAATCCTGAAAAGTTCCATCAAAGCTTTTCTGCCAGTGGCTCCAAGCGAAAGTGAAAACTCATTTACGAACAGGTCGATGTGATTCCTCATCACAGAACTTTCAATCTCCCTCGCGTTAGCTTTCACAAAATCGAAGGAATCAAGTGAATTCTCCCTCGCGTACACGATGCTTCGGAGGAGTATCCTGTTAAATTTCAATGCAATTTCTTCGGGTATCCTCCGGTTAATCACTATTGAGCCTAGTGGAACGGGTAGTCCGGTGAGCTGCTCCCAGAATTCACCCATATCGGCTATCTTCAGGAGTCCCATTTTCTGGTATGTAAATCTCGTTTCGTGAATTATGAGCCCCGCATCAGCTTCATCCCTCATCAGGACATCTGTTATATCCGAAAAAAGATACTCCTTCTTATTTTTAGCTCCGGGCCAGGCAATGCTGAACAATAGGTTTGCAGTAGTATACTTTCCCGGGATCGCTATCCTTGCATCCGTGAGTATTTCCGGTTCCATCGGATTCCTGCTTATAAGGAGGGGGCCGTTACCATAGCCCAGAGCGCTGCCGGAATCAAGTATCAGGTAATCAGATGCAGAATATGCATAAGCATGACAGCTTATTTTTGTAATATCAAGTTCGGAGACGAATGCCCGTTTATTCAGCTCCTCAACGTCGGCAAGAAAATAATCAAACTCCAGACCTTCAGTATCTATCCGTCCATTAACAAGTGCATCAAAAATGAATGTATCGTTCGGGCAGGGCGAAAAGCCAAGTGTCAGTTTCATTTTATCCAAGTGTCAATAATACTTCTTTAAGTTTCACCGAAAGGTTTCCAAGGGCAAGCGGGATATTCCATTTATCCCTGTCCCGGGGTTCCACTAAGTTCGATATAGCTCTTATCGCAATAAAAGGGATTTTTTCCCTGCTGCAAATGTAGAAAAAAGCAGCTCCTTCCATTGTTTCAATATCAGGATGATATATCTGCGATATCATTTTGATTCTGTTTTCCGATCCCGTTGCAGTATTGACTGTGACAGCATTTACAGGACGGAGAATTCTTGATGCCTGAGAAACAAAAGTGTTTTCAGAAAAAATCCTCCCTGCTTTAAAGGGAAAAGCATCAGGATCCTGCAACCCTGCCTCGGCAAGAGTCAGAAATCCTGATTTTGTTTCAATCCCGGCATCAGCAAAACAGTCAGAAACAGGCAGTACAACATCCCCTGTTCGAATTTCATCATCATAACTACCTGCAATACCAATGTTTAAGGCAAGATCTATTACCAATCCCGATGAAAGATGCTTTGTCATTGCCCAGGCTGTGGCAACCGATCCAACACCCGTCACAATTGGAATTACTTCTATGCCCGGTACAACTGTCAGCACCCCTGCTTCGGCAGAAGTTGCTGCAACCGCTAAAATCTTCAGAGGCATTATTTCGGGAAATATGGTTTGATCCAATAACTCCATAAATATATTGTTTTAAGATTGAAAAAGATGAACATTAATGGTTAAATTGCAACATTGATGACCTGATTATGATCTACATTACACGAAAGGAGCAATTCTGTGCTGCCCACAGGATGTACAGGGAAGATTGGTCAGATGAAGAAAATCTAAGGGTTTTCGGCAAATGTTCAAATCCCAACTGGCACGGGCATAATTATGTTCTTTATGTTACAGTCAGGGGAGAAATTATTGAAGAGATCGGCTTTTTTATTAACCTGAGCAGACTCAAGGAAATAATCAAAGATAAGATCATTGATAAGGTTGATCATAAGAATCTGAATCTTGAAGTCGGCTTTATGAGCGGAAAAATTGCAACAACCGAGAATCTGGCATTGGCAATCTGGAACGAATTGAAACCGGCTGTTGAAAATGAAGGAGCTCTCCTTCATTGCGTAAAAATCGGAGAGACTGAAAACAATACTATTGAATATTATGGATGATAGAATAGAATCGATTAATAACGGCAGTGGCCATTCACAGAAAGGGTACAACAAAATCGAAACCTGGGACGCTGAAACAATAAAGGAATTGTCATCTGTTTATTACAAGGTCCTTAAGCTGATTGGCGAAGATCCGGAGCGCGAAGGTTTGAAAGGAACACCCGTCAGGGTTGCCAAAGCGCTGAATTTCATGACAATGGGTTACAACCAGATTCCCTGTGAAATAATTAATTCCGCGAAGTTCAAGGAAGATTACAAACAGATGGTCATTGTCAAGGATATAGAGCTCTATTCGATGTGCGAACACCATATGCTCCCCTTCTTCGGAAAGGCCCATGTAGCGTATATCCCGGATGGTTATATAACAGGATTAAGCAAGATTGCCAGGGTTGTTGAAGCTTTTGCACGACGGTTGCAGGTACAGGAAAGACTGACGGTACAGATACGCGACTGCATGCAGGATTGCCTCAATCCGATGGGTGTAGCCGTTGTGATTGAAGCTCAGCATATGTGTATGCAGATAAGGGGAATACAGAAACAGCATTCAGTTACCACAACATCGGCATTCACAGGAATTTTTCTTGACCAACTGAACACCCGCGAGGAATTTGTTCATCTCATTGGATCAACCCTTCATTAATAACTATGAAAGCTTATGTTTTCCCGGGTCAGGGTGCACAGTTTGCAGGAATGGGAAGAGATCTCAATGAAAGATCTTCACTTGCAAGGGATCTGTTTGAAAAAGCAGACACGTTGCTTGGATTCCGTATCACCGACCTGATGTTCAATGGTACTGATGACGACCTGAAACAAACCATGGTGACCCAACCCGCCATCTTCCTACATTCAACGATTCTTGCCGCATTACCGGCCGATTCATTTAATCCTGAAATGGTTGCAGGACATTCACTTGGTGAATTCTCGGCCCTTGTTGCCTGCAAAGCTCTTTCGTTTGAAGACGGGCTCATGCTTGTTTCTGCCAGAGCCCATGCCATGCAAAAGGCCTGCGAAGCATCCCCGTCAACTATGGCAGCGATTATTGGCCTCGACGACAAGGTTGTGGAAGAAACGTGTGCTGAGATCGATGAAATTGTCGTACCTGCAAATTACAACAGTCCGGGACAAATAGTTATTTCTGGTTCCAATGAAGGCATTGATAAGGCAATCGGGATTCTTAAGGGCAAAGGTGCAAAAATGGCAGTCAGGCTGGCTGTCGGAGGAGCATTTCATTCTCCGCTTATGGAACCTGCAAGGCTCGAGCTGGAAAAGGCGATTCAACAAACTCATTTCAGCATACCAGTCTGTCCGATTTACCAGAATGTCACCGCTCAGCCATCATCCGATCCTGCAGTAATAAAAGCGAACCTTGTTGCCCAGCTGACATCACCGGTCAGATGGACCCAGACTATCAGGACAATGATATCCGACGGAGCTGTTTCATTTACAGAGATTGGACCCGGAAAGGTGCTTCAGGGTCTAATCAAAAAAATCAATAAGGAGGTTATCACCGATTCGGTTTCATAATCACACCCTTGTGGCTTCGGCCATCAACCATAATTTCAAGGGGCTTATCAAACCTGAGATGCCTAAGATGCTCATCTTCATAGTGGCTGACAATGCCGTCAAGGAAATCAACATCATATGACCCCTCTTTTATATAAGGATTAATAGTGAAATAGCCGATCCGGAACGATGTCAGGTTCTGGAAGAAATGGGTTCCCTGGCTGGGATCGATCCTGTATGACTTCAAACCCGATTCAATTATTATCCTTGCAGCCGAAATCTGGGGCCACTTTACAGGTATCCCCAGCCATGGATCCGTTGAACCCCACCGGCCCGGACCAATCAGCACATAGCCGGTACCCTGCCTGACGAATTCACTGTTGATCCTCTCTAT
Source organism: Bacteroidales bacterium (assembly GCA_036848255.1). Taxonomy (GTDB): domain Bacteria; phylum Bacteroidota; class Bacteroidia; order Bacteroidales; family VadinHA17; genus LD21. The sequence goes on from DAIUKI010000287.1 coordinate 3,989, forward strand.
CTCAAGGGCGATTCCCTTGTTTTTTGCCGGATTGAACGATTCGGGCCTGACATATACAATGTCGTGTATGCCCTTAAATACCCCATTCCCCAGTGCCGATTCTGAATAAATTATCGTGTCCTCTGTCCTGATATTTCCAAGGCTTATAACAAAGGTCTCATCGGTATGTACAATTGGCCGGATCTGAAGGAAGTTGAAGATCTTAGGGGTACCGGGAGGAGTTTCCAGATTAGCTGCAAATTCGATCTCGATCGGATTATTCATTTCATACTGTCCGAGATCGAG
>DAIUKI010000288.1:0-4268 GCA_036848255.1 Bacteroidales bacterium
CGCATTTTGACCATGCCGGCAATGCAGGATGGCTTGCAGCGGAATACGGTGCAGAGGTTGTGGTTCAGGAGGCAGAGAGCGATTTACTGGCAAGGGGTGATACACCGATACCTTCCGGAACTTATACCCTCACGAAGGGGATTGTCAGCATAGGGCGGAAAATGGCACCTGCCTTCAAATATGATCCATGCACGGCTGATCACATATTCGGTGACACCTTTGACCTTAACCGTTTTGGAATTAGCGGTTATGTTCTTCATACTCCTGGTCATTCCCCGGGAGGGGCAACAACAATCATAGATGATCTGGTGGCTATTGCCGGCGATTCAATTATAGGAACCATGCCCGGCAGTCCTTTCCCGCCGTTTGCCGATGACGTTGATGAACTCATGAGGAGCTGGAAGAAACTGCTTGGTACCGGGTGTCAAACCTTCCTTCCGGGACACGGTAAACCAATCAGCAGGGAGCAATTAGTGGCCGAATATGACAAAAGGTCTTTTAAAATTGCACCGGGCAATTTCAACCCTTCGGTTTCATTATAACTCCGATCTTCTTTCTGCCGTCGATTTTGATGATTAACGGGTCCGGAAATCTTATATGCCTCAGATACTGATCCTCGAAAAAGGTATCGGCAGCTGATAAAAAATTAAAATCTGTAAATCCATCACCAATAAATGGATTGATTGTAAAGTAGCCAGCCCTGAAAGCTGTGAGGTTCTGAAAAAAGTGAGTTCCCTGGCTCGGATCAACACGGTAATTATCAAGTCCTGATTCAATTATAACCCTGGCGGCAGAAATTTGCGGCCATTTAACAGGTATTCCAAGCCACGGATCACTTGAACCCCACCTGCCTGGCCCGATCAATATATAATTCCTCCCCTCTTTTAGAAACTCATCATTTATTTCGTTGAGCTTACTGGCAATTTCCTGGTTTTTTGCTGCTGTGAAGTTTTCAGTTTTAACATATATCAGGTCGCATATCCCGTTTATAGTTCCGTTTCCCAGAGCTGAATTTGAAAGGATAATTGTATCCGAATGAGGAATCTCTTCCAGTTTATCTTTGATTATTTCGGTGTTTTCAACAATTGGCCTGATTTGCAGAAGATTAAACAGAATAGGTCTTTTTCTTTCGGGGTCAATATTTACGGCAAATTCTATTTCAACCGGATTATTCAGCTGTTGCTGCCCGATTTCAAGGATTGTTTTCAAAATATCATCCAATGGAAACAGGTCATACTTCAGTACATTGGAAAAGGTTATTATTCTTTCACCGTCATCACTTACATCATCTCTGATAATATCATTCTGATGATCGTAGGTGGAAGCTACAAATTTAAGCGAGCCATCTTTTTCCGCGTCGCTGATTTTCAGCTTAAGCAGGTTTACAGCATCGTCTGTACTGGGGATAAAACTGGCCGGGTTAAGATCGAGAGCATAAAATTCATGCTGTGTTTCGCGCAAAGCCATTTTAGTGTCTGACAACTGCAATACCTTTCGCGGGTATTTTGGTGAGAATCTGAGTGCCATCCCTCCGTCGACAATATATTTGCCTAAACCAAAGGCAAGGCTGACAAATCCATCTTCTGATTTTTCAGGTTCAATGGGATAAAAATTAATTGATCTTGCTACACCTGAAATAGTCGGGTAGAATCGATTTCCATATTTCTGTCCGCAAACTTCCTGAAGAACGATGCCCATTTTTTCTTCTTCTATCAGGTTCGCGGTAGCTGTCATATAGTCTTTACTGCCCTTGAAAAATACAGATGCGTACACACTTTTTATTCCAATGCTCAGCAATTCCAGCATCGTCACATCGTCTTCAGCTTTTGGGATCATGTATGTGGAGTAAATCCCGGCAAATGGCTGAAAATGTGAATCTTCAAGTAAACTTGAGGAACGTATTGCCACAGGTCCGTTGATTTTGGAAATAAAGACATATAAATCCTTATGAATTCTCATTGGCAGCTTTGCTCGCACGAAAGCATCAAGAATCTCTCCGTCACTGTTATGCGATAAGCCTGTTTCATAAAGATTATTTTGAGTAACGAATTCATCAAATACGTCTGTGCTGAGCACTACTGTTCGCGGTATTGAAACTATTGTATCTTCAAAACTTTCAAAATACTGATTTTGCTTGATTATGCTATCCAGAAAAGCCAATCCACGAGCTTTCCCCCCTATTGATCCCTCACCTATTTTTGTAAATGTCAGGTATTCATCAAAGTGCTCCCGGTAAAACTCGGCGATGACACCATGACCCTTGTTAAGTCGGAAATTGGCAATGGCATCGAAAATAAAACGGCGTGCCTGATCGAGGCTGGCAAAGTCATCAAGGCTTATTTTTTTTAAAAACTCAGCGAGAGAAAACAAAGCCCGCGCATAGAGCCATTTGGATAAATGGTTTCGTGAGAGATGGTACCGAAGCGAATCATCCGGAATTTCAAATAACCTGCGCTGAAAATTCTGTAAATCTGAAACCCGTGCAATTTCCAGTCCTGTTTCAGGATCAGTAAAAACAAAATCACCAAAAGAGAAAAGACTTTTCATATAAGCTTTTAACTCCGCAGGAAGAGACTTTGAATTTTTATTTAAAAAACCGTTCCCGTATTCTTGTGCATATTTCTCATTTCCAGGGTCTGCCGATTGAATTAAGACAGGAATGTTGGGATCATGTTCTTTTATCTGCCTAAAAAAATCCTCAATAGTATCCCGGCTTATTAGTCCGTTATGGTTAGTGTCGATATCGGTTATTACACCCAGGAGCTGTGATTTATGTCTTTCGAATAAGCGAAGTCCCTCAGAATAACTGGTAGCAAGAAGAATTTTGGGCCTTCCCCGCATTTGCATCATTTTCTGATGCTCGTTAAGCCCCTCGATCATGTATTCCCTTGACTGTTCAAGGATTATTTTGTAGAGATGGCGTAAATAGATCGAAGCCGTTTTAACTGAGTTTTCAATCAATAATATGGATTGTACTCCCTCATGTTTATTATCTTCCTCTACATTTAATTTATCTTCAATAAGGTTAATGATCGGGAACAGGATATTTGTGCTTCCCAGCCAATTGAAAACATAATCAATACATGATAAATCCTCGTTGTTTAATCTGAGAGCAATTTCCCTTGAATCAGGAGCAAGGATTACAATCGGTTTTTCGGGATAAAGATTCTTAATATTCGAACAAAGTTCAAATGGATCCAGATCGCTGATACTCAGCATATTTATAATTAAATCGATCTGTCTTCTGCTCAGTAATTCCATCGCTTCTGATGCAGACGCAACGTGAATAAACTGCGGAGGATAACGGATATTAAATGAGACATAATCGTTGAAAATTCTTTCATCAATTTTCCCGTCCTCCTCCATTATAAAAGCATCGTATTTGCTGCAAATCAATAAGACAAATTGAATTCTCTTACGCATCAACAGCTCAAAGGAAGTCTCTCTGAAAGTATTTTTTCTGAGCTTATCCATCTTTAAAATATCCTAGACCAATCCCTGGGCCAGCATAGCTTCGGCGACCTTGACAAATCCGCCAATATTGGCGCCATTGACATAATTAATGTATTTATCTTTTTCTATCCCGTACTTCACACAAGTGGCATGGATATCCTTCATTATCTGATGTAAGCGGCTGTCCACTTCCTGGCTTGTCCATGACAGGCGCATTGAATTCTGGCTCATCTCCAGACCGGAAGTGGCTACTCCACCGGCATTTGCAGCCTTACCGGGGCCATATAGAATCCTGCTCTTAAGAAATATCTCGACTGCCTCTGGTACCGAGGGCATATTCGAGCCTTCAGAAACCACGAAACAACCGTTTTTGATAAGCAATGTTGCGTCAGGGCCTGATATTTCATTTTGAGTAGCAGCAGGCAAGGCAACCTGGCAGGGAACTTCCCACGGTGCCGGCTTTCCGTCAACATATTTGCACTTGTATTTATCAGCATATTCCTTGATCCTTCCTCTTTTTACATTTTTCAGATTCATTATGAACGCAAGCTTCTCCTCATTAATTCCTTCAGCATCATAGATATAGCCATTGGAGTCCGATAATGTAACCACTTTTGCACCCATCTGAATTGCTTTTTCAGTGGCATACTGTGCCACGTTGCCCGAACCGGAGACTGTACAGATCTTATTTCTAAGGCTGTCGCCTCTTGTATTAAGCATTTCCTCGGCAAAATAGACCTGTCCATAACCTGTTGCCTGTGGCCGGATAAGACTTCCTCCCCATTCCAGTCCTTTTCCTGTCAGTACGCCTGTGA
>DAIUKI010000289.1:0-4265 GCA_036848255.1 Bacteroidales bacterium
TATTAATATAGTAGGTACTATCTTATTAAAAAGATATTTCCGTAAATAATAAAAAAAGGGTATGAAAATTTATATCAAAAACATGGTTTGTATCCGTTGCCAGATGGCAGTTAAAAACGAGTTGGAAAAACTCGGGTTGCATCAAACTAAGATTGAATTAGGTGAGGCTGAAATCATGGAGGATCTTTCAATAGAGCAACGGGGCAATCTGAGTATTTCCCTGAAAAATATCGGTCTTGAATTGATGGATGATAGAAAAAACATACTGGCTGATAGGGTAAAAACAGCTATTATTGATCTGGTACACTATACTGATCATCAAATCAAAATAAACCTCGCAGCTTACCTGAGCGAAAAAGTCTATCACAATTACGCATTTCTTTCTAAGCTTTTCTCTGAAGTTAAAGGTACAACCATTGAGAAGTTTTACCTGTCTCAGAAATTAGAAAAGGTAAAAGAGCTATTGGTATATGATGAGCTCAATCTTTCCGATATTGCATTTAAACTTCATTATAGCAGTGTAGCCCATCTGTCAACCCAATTTAAGAAAATGACAGGACTTACACCATCTCATTTCAAAAACCTTAAGCAAAATAGGCGCTTCGCGTCGGCGGAAACATGGATTAAATAACTAATTGTAATTATGGATGGAAGAAAAAAATAGTTAGCATAAATATAAAAGGACCTTCTTTAATCAGATAATTAAACCTCAAGCGAATGGAAGACACGGCCGTATTAGAAAAAGTTGATCTCATTGCCGGCAGAACGCAAAAAAGATATAACAGTGGAATAATCATTCCACCCAGGTTGAACAAAAATTCCCCTGTAATTGAAGAACTGATTGCAGAAGGTGGTAATAACTTTTATCGTTACCTCAGGTGGCTGAATCTGGCAAATGATCCCAATATGCTTTTACTCTCCTCAAAGCATCACTATTACTATGATCACACTGAGTTAAAATGGACAAACACCTTGGTGATTCTGAAAAAACTGAATCGGATTAAGTATATTGATAGTTTCCTGCATGCTTTACACCTGGTATTATCACCAGGAGCCAACTTCATTGGATACTTTTCTGATTCTGATACCCAAAACGGACCAGGATTAGTTTACACGATGTACAAAGGGTTTATTGATTTTTTGGATTCAAGAATTGACAGAAAATTTACCAGTAAATGTATTTCAAGGCTTCTTGAAGCGAACGGTTTTCAGGTTAATGACATGACATTGATTAACGGATTGACCTATTTCAGAACCCGGAATATCAAAGGACCGGTTGAATAAACGGTTACCTTTTTCCTTTTTAATTGCAATTACAGGTCAATTTTTCCCAGTTTTTCAATGTCAGAGATACTTCGCCCTTCAAGCGTCCCGGTAACCGGGGGCTGCTATTTCTCAGCTTGTACCGTTCATTTGAATTTAACGTGCATAATAGTTCGCTAATGATGGTATGAAGTGACTAATCTTCTTTGATAGGGATTGAAAACTTAAATACACTTCCTTTATTTTCTGTACTTTCAACCCAAATCTTTCCACCTTGCTTCTCAATAAATTCTTTACTTAATTTCAAACCCAGACCTGTACCTTGTTCATTTTCTGTACCAGGTACTGAATAATTAGCATCAATTCTGAAAATTTTCTCAATATCTTCTTTTGGAATTCCTATCCCGTCATCTTTTACTGAGATTGTAACTTTATCCTGACCTGCAACCGCACTGACAAATACCTTTCCAGACCTGTAAGAAAATTTAACAGCATTGCTCAGTAGGTTCCGGAGTATGGTTTTTATCATGTTCTTATCAGCGATAATAAACAAGGTTTCTTTTACTGTTGAATGCATTTCAATTTCCTTATTAGCTGAAAATTGCTCCAGATTTAAAATATTTTCATCTATTAAATTCTTCAAATTGATTTTTTCCGGATTGAAATTTAGTAATCCGGTTTGCGATCTTGACCAGTCAAGTAAATTTTGAAGTATTGCGTAGCCACTTTTTGCTGAATCATTCAAAATTTTTGCAAGCTGTATAATTTTTTCATTATTCAACTGATTGATATTATAAAATAACAGCTCGGAGGATCCAATAAGACTGGTAAACGGATTCTTCAGATCATGAGCAATAATGTTGAAAAATTTATCTTTGGTAGCATTGAGTTCTTTAAGCTGAGCCTCACTTTTTCTCAGAGCTTGCTGTGCCAGGATACGCTCTGTCAATTCCTGTTTCAACAGAGAATTTGCTACCTCCAGATCTTTGGTTCGTTCCTTTACATTTTGTTCTGCATTTATCCTTTCTGTTATATCATTCCCCTGTGCAACTGTTGATAAAACTGTATTATCATGAGTATCATAAATATTTGCTGTATTCCATAAAACTGTTCTGATCTCCTTCTTTTTAGTCAGGATTGGAATTTCTATAGATTCCAGGTTTTTAGTTAATGCATTCTTAATTCTTAAATTTGACTCCCTTAATGAAGTATTGGGAAATAATAAATCAAGTTTTTTACCCTCGACTTCTGCAGAAGAATATCCTGTTAAATGCTCAAATGCATGATTAAAGAGCTGGATCTCTGTATCAGGATTCCAGACAATTATAGGTGTATTCGCATAATTTATTAGTTTCTCAAGGTAGTCTTTTGTCCGTCGTAATTCTTTTTCTGTAAAAACATATGAGGTGATATCTTCAAAAATAACGGCAAAATATCCTTTTTTAGGGCTGAAAGCGCTGACTCTGAAATAGCTGTTTAAATCGGATGAAAAATTTTCAAAATCAATACTTACACCCATTGTAGCTACCTGACCGTAATTATCTATCCAATTTTTTTCAGTTCCGGGTAGCACTTCTGTTACTCTTTTCCCAATAATATTTTCAGCTTTTAGTCCTGTAAGTTTTTCAAATGCAGGATTTATAGTTAGAAACTTGTAATCACAAGGGTTTCCTTTATCATCAAGAATAATTTCATGTAATGCAAAACCCTCTGTCATTCTGTCAAAAAGCAACCTGTATTTTTCTTCACTCTCCCTTAAAGCCAGTTCTGACATTTTGTGCTCGGTTACATCGTGCACCATACCAACGGATCTTATAATTTTACCCGATTCATTCCTGAAATGCTCGCATTTCTCGTGCACAAACCTTATCTCACCGTTTGATTTCCTTATGATCCTATGGTCGATCTCGTAAGTGTCTCTACCCTCGCGTATCGAACTTGAATATGCAGCATCAACTGCAGCCCGATCATCAGAATGGATGGCATTTAAAAAGTCTGTATAAGTAGCACCAAACTCCTGTGGTTTGAGACCGAATATCCGGTAAACTTCATCTGACCATATCAATTGGTTTTTGGCAATATCTAGTTCCCAGCTTCCAAGGTGTGCGATTTCCTGTGCCTTTTGTAAATGTTTTTCGCTTCTACGTAATGCGTCCTCAGAAATCCATCGCCTCGCATCAATTTTATTAACAGATTTGGCTGTGAGCCATATAAGAATCAGAAAGCTTGTAGTATATGTAATAGCCACCAGAGCAACACCTTCATCTGATTCGAAAAGGCCTGCCCGTTCTCCATTTATCCGCAACCAACCGATTACGACTGGCAAAATAATCAATGCAAACAAAAGTTTTCTTATAAAAATAGATCCCGTCTCGTTGGATGTGAATACTTTCAAAAGCCATGTGTCAGGTTTTATCAGAAAAACAGCAGCACAAATACCGCAAAAAGCAATACCTGTATTTAGCGCTATTGGAATAACGTTAATCTCATGTAAAGAATAGACACCAATTAAATAACTAATAGGAATAAAGTAACTCATCAAGGCAGCTGGAATGATTAATATATGGGCAATACCTTGAGTATTTGGCTTTTCCGCCATTAACAGGAAGAACGAACAACCAATAATGAAGAAGCTGATTGCGGTGAAGATGTCCATTCTTAATCCCGGGGCAATAATAAAAGAGAGATAATTTACTTCTGTCAAGGGTGCTTCATGACCGTTTCTAACTGAATAGATGGCAACATAAAGAGTTAACAGACTTACCAAACAAATAATAATCGTAAGGACATTTGGCACTATTTTCTTATAGATTGCTGGTATTTTTACCTGGATAAACAAAAGCACAATGGCTGCAAAAACCAAACAAATTGCAGTTATTATCTGCATAGGAATCCATCTGGGTGATAAGCTTTTAAATAATGTGACGTGGAATATCCACCCGCTAAGATCAAGAAAGCTTATTACAAATGCCAGAATTATTAAGATATAAACAGTTCTCTGA
>DAIUKI010000290.1:0-4250 GCA_036848255.1 Bacteroidales bacterium
CCTGGAGAACCTGAGCCCACCGGCAGTATTACTTACGTGATCATTTTTGGGATTGTCGCTCTTTTTCTTATCCTGATAGCCGCTATGAATTATATGAACCTGGCAACTGCGCGATCGGCTAAACGTGCCAGGGAAGTGGGTTTGAGAAAAGTTGTCGGGTCGCGTCGTGGACCCCTTGTGGCACAGTTTCTGTCCGAGTCCGTATTGCTGACGCTTATTTCACTTTTAATAAGTATAGTCCTGCTTGTAATACTTCTGCCAAAGTTCAACCTCCTGGCCGGGAAATCATTCAATTTATCCATTCTGTACAGTCCTGCAGTAATAGTGGCAGTTCTTGGAATTATTCTTGTCGTCGGTATTCTCGGGGGTAGTTATCCTGCCTTCTTTCTTTCAGGTTTCAGTCCGCTTACTGTCCTGAAAGGCGAGATCACTCAGGGTTCTGCCGGAAGTCTTTTCCGTAAAATCCTTGTTGTGATTCAGTTTACAATATCGGTAGCCATGATAATATGTACGCTGGTTGTTTTCAGGCAGCTGAAATATCTTAAAAACATGGACCAGGGATTTGATCAGGAAAACGTTCTTGCACTTGAGCTTAACCAGGGAATGGTAAGAAAATACCCGGTCCTCAAACTGGCGCTTCTGGAGAATAATGAAATAAAATATGTTACATCGACGAATACCCAGATCGGAGAAGGTTCGGGAAAAGTAATTTTTAATATGGAAACCGACCAGGGAATGTCTCAGAGGGGGATCAATTTCGCAGTTGTGGATCATGACTTTATAGATGCGCTCGGCATTAAGATAGTTAACGGCCGGGATTTTCAGCTGGATATGCCTTCAGATACACTTACCGGTGTTGTTGTGAATGAGACCCTTGCAAATAGACTGGGATGGAGCGATGCAATCGGGAAAAAGGTACAGCTTGGAGATGGTGCCCAGATCAATGCAAGGGTCATTGGTGTAATGAAGGATTATCATCAGACCGGTATGTACAATGAGATTGAGTCACTAATGCTCGTTTACAGGGAAAGGAATAATATAATTTATATTAAGCTTAGCGGGAACAATACAGAGCAGACAATGAGTTTCATCGAGAAAAACTGGAAAGAGGTCTTTCCTGATCAACCTTTTACCTATACTTTTCTGTCTGAAAGATTTAACAATCAGTTTGAGGCTGATGAGAAGCGAGGCAAGATTTTTACAATGTTTACCATTCTTGCAATCCTGATTGCCTGCCTGGGATTATTTGGACTAGCCTCTTACATGGTCGAACAAAGGACCAGGGAAATAGGCATCAGAAAAGTCTTCGGGGCTGATGAGGGTGTTATAATAAGATTAATATCGAAAGACTTCTTAATACTGGTTTCAATTTCAATCGTTATAGCAGTCCCGGTAGCATACTATTTTATGAGTAACTGGCTCGAGAACTATGTCTACCGTACAAACATAGGGGTGTCAATCCTTGCAGGTGCAGCTTTAATAACAATCCTGCTGACATTTATAACAATAAGTTACAAGGCTTACCAGGCATCAGTTTTAAATCCGGCCAGTTCGCTAAAAACTGAATGACTCTGATCAGCTTTCATATCAGTAATTAATTACTGGAGTTTATTTGTGCAGCACAAGTGGATTTTCTTAGTCTATTCCCTGAGAAGACCTTCATTTTACTTAAAACTACTTTTATGTTAAAGAACTTTTTTATTGATGGATTCCGCAAAATCAGAAAGCAACCAGGGTACGTATTATTAAATGTAGGTGGCCTTGCAGTCGGGCTGGTCAGTTTTATCTTTATCTCATTGTATGTGATAAATGAGCTCAGTTATGACAGGTTCCACAAGAACTATGAAAATGTATACAGGGTCAAAGTAATAGGTAGAATGGCTGGTGGAGAGATAAACCAGGCTATTTCTGCAGCGCCAATGGCACAAGCGATACTTAATGATTATCCTGAAGTTTTGCAGGCCACCAGAGTCAGAAAAATGGGTGATTGGCTAATCAGGTTCGGAGATAGGAAGTTTAATGAGGAAGGTGTCCTGTTTGCTGATTCCACTTTTTTCAATGTATTTGATTTTCAGTTAATAAAGGGAGATCCTCAAACAGCTTTGGTCCGCCCTGAATCTATGGTTCTGACTGAAGAATTTGCACAAAAATATTTCGGAGACCAGGATCCCATAGGTCAAAAGTTAATTGTTGAAGCAGATACAATTTTATATACAGTTACCGGAGTAGTAAGGAATATACCTGATAATTCCCATATTAAATTCGATATCCTGGCATCATTGAGCACATTTCCAGGGATTTCCAACAACACGTTTTGGATCAGTCATAATTTCTACACTTATATTGTTGTCAGGGATGGTACGGACAAGGACAACCTCGAGAAGAAATTTCAGGAAATGGTTATTAAATACGTAGGACCACAGTTACAAGAGGTTATAGGCCAGACAGTTGAAGATTTCAGAAAAGCGGGTAATGATTTCGGTTATATTCTCGAGCCTTTAAAAGATATTCATCTGAATGGAGCTCCCCAATACAATCTCGAACCGCCGGGTTCACCTGCAACAGTTTATATTTTTACTGTAATAGCAATACTCATACTTATTGTTGCCATAATCAATTATGTGAACCTGGCCACGGCAAAATCAGCCTCAAGGGCAAAAGAGGTTGGTGTGAGGAAAGTATCCGGAGCAAATAAATCCGGACTCATATTCCAGTTCCTGGGTGAATCACTTATTATTGTAACAATTGCAGCAGTGCTGGCATTGATAATTGTTTATGCCCTTATGCCTTCATTCAACAACCTGACCGGGAAGGATCTTTCCCTTCAGCTGATCAACAATCCTCAGGGCATTATTTCCCTGATCGGACTTGTATTAATAATCGGAGTTTCTTCGGGTTTTTATCCAGCTTTTGTCCTGGCCTCATATAATCCTTCAGAAGTATTGAAAGGTACCATGAGTCCGGGATCAATGTCAAAAAAGCTGAGGGGACTTCTTGTAGTTTTTCAGTTTACTGTCTCCATTGTTATAATTATCGGATCGATTATTGTTTACACTCAACTGAATTTCATGACAAAGAAGGATCTTGGGTTTGAAAAAAACGACCTTCTTGTTATCCGGAGAGTCGATGCTTTCTGGCAGCAAATGGAACCATTCAGGACTCAGCTGCTGGAAATTCCGGGGGTGGAAAAAGCCGGATTTTCAAGGGCAGTACCGGGAACCGATTTTAATTATAATGCCTTTTTTAAAGATGATGACCCTGAAAAAAATACATATCTGATCAATCAAACGGCAGTAAGTCTGGATTTTCCGGAAGCACTTGGAGTACAACTTACTGAAGGACGGTATTTCTCAAGGGAATTCGGCACCGATTCATCATCTGTGCTAATTAATGAAGCTGCAGTAAAATCGCTGGGATTAAAGGATCCGGTTGTTGGTCAATATATTCTGCAGCCTTCAGGACCCCAACAGTGGCAAAGGCTCCAGGTTATCGGCATAATGAGCGATTTTAATATTGAATCAGTCCATGAAGCAGTAACTCCTGTTTGCTTTACAGTAAGCAGTGGTGGTGGTGGTGATATGTTTGCAGCAGTCAGGTTAACCGGAAAAGATATAACAGGTACTATAAGAGCAATTGAACAGGTATGGAACAAATTCACTTCAAATATGCCATTCCAGTACGACTTTTTCACTGACAGATGGAATAGTCTGTATTCTGCTGAAACGAAGACAGGAAAGATATTTCTGATTTTCTCATTCCTTGCAATCTTTATTGCATGTATAGGACTAATTGGTCTTGTAACATATATAACTAATAAAAGAACAAAGGAGATAGGAATAAGAAAGAGCTATGGAGCTTCTAACCAGATAATACTCGCACTTCTGTCAAAAGAGGTTGTCTACCTGATTGCCATATCTTCGCTTTTAGCTTATCCGCTGGCATACTTCGGATCGAGGTACTGGCTGGAGGGATTTGCAAGCAGGATATCCATAAATCCGCTTATATTTATCCTGGCGACCCTTATTACAATGCTTATCGGCTGGCTATCAATCAGCTATCAGACAATTAAAGCAGCCAGTTACAATCCCGCTTATGCCCTAAGGATTGAATAGGAAAGTAAGATACTCATATTAGTCTTGCCTGGGTTTTTTATTGTAATTTTGGGCAAACGACCAATAATGAGGATTGAAATTCTTACTGTTTTACCGGAATTGCTTGAAAGTCCACTTAACTATTCCATTGTAAAAAGA
>DAIUKI010000291.1:0-4235 GCA_036848255.1 Bacteroidales bacterium
ACGAAAGTGCCGGTATGTGAATAACCTCCGGTGAAACCGGAGGTAAGTGACTCTCTATTGATATTCAGCCCTGAAAGGGCGTGATATTGTTGGTGAAGGAAGTATTTTGTATTCAGCTCCTTCCAGCCATTCGTGTGGGGATTGACCTTGGCACCGGGGGTTATTCACATATGGCTCTTTCAGAGTTGGTTCAACCGGCAAAGTGCTCCTACGGAGCAAAGTAACAAGAATCTTTGCTACTGCTATTTCATCTTAACCACTTCAATATCAGGTTTCGGCGCTTTTTTCATCCCGGTGCCAAGGAAAAAACTTGTATTGGGAGGCTGGTTATAGGCCACGTTCTGAGTCGCAATTGCCAGTCTGTACTGGGGATCGTGCATCAGGGTACGGATACGGTACCCGCTGGGAATTGTTGTAGTGTAAATCCTCAGATTCTGATTGTCGGCTGTCCGGAATATAACTTCCTCACGCCAGTCACCGAAGAGGTCGGCACTAAGGGCAGGTGTCGACTTGCTTCCATTATTTGATAAACATCCTTCCGCTGTAAAGATCCGGCCGAGGTTGTATTTATCAATGTGATTCCCGTCGAGCAGTTCTCTGGAGAGGTCGCCATCCCACCAGATAAGGAAATTCATCGACGAAGGCATTTCTCCGATCTTTACGCCTTTCATATCAAACAGGCCGCCTGATCCCGACCACCACATTTCTGCCCCGGGATTTTCGGGATATATATCTCCGGCTACACCTCGTCCCACATCAATGTTCATGGATCCCATAAATAATGTGTCGCCCGTGCGGGCATCGAAAACTGCGACTCCCGGCCCCGTAGTTTTCTCTTCGATTTCATGAATACCAAATACTTCAAGTCCCGGCCTGCCGGTATCAAGATCCCCGGCATGAATTGCATCGCCATGCCGGAAACCAGTCGAGAATAAGCCTTCCCCATTATCATCGACCACCATCGATCCATAGATAATCTCATCTTTTCCATCACCATCGACATCGGTGACACTCAGGTTATGATTTCCCTGACCGGAATAGGGATTTTCTCCATCCCTGCTGTCGAACACCCACCGGGAGGAGAGTTTTCCATTCCTCCAGTCCCAGGCGGCAAGGACGGATCTTCCGTAATAGCCCCGGCACATAACGACACTGGGATGGATGCCGTCGAGATAGGCAATGCAGGCAAGCATCCGGTCGACACGATTTCCGGTGCTGTCGCTCCCGCCATTTCCTCCATGTCCGTTCCATCCGTTAAGCGGATACCTGTCTGGAATATAATTTACCGTTGCCAGAGCCTCTCCGTTTTTTCCGCTGAAAACCGTAAAGTATTCAGGACCGTCGAGGATTTTTCCATAGAATGGTCCGCTTGATTTATCCAGATTGCGCCAGTCTTTTGTCGAATCGCCAATGACTTTTCCAACGCCATCCACGGTGCCGTCGGCTGTTTTGCATGCAAATTCCGATATCCCGTCACCGTCAAGATCATAAACCATGAACTGAGTGTAATGGGCTCCCTCGCGGATATTCCTTCCAAGGTTTATTTCCCATAAAAATGTACCGTCCGTCTTATAGGCCTGAAATATTGGAATACCTGAAATACCGGTCGATGGTGTGTCAATGCTTCTGCCGGTCTGATGCAGGATCAATTCGTATTCGCCGTCACCGTCAAGATCCCCCGGTGAAATATCATTTGGTGTATATCCGGCGGGTGTCCTGAGCGGGATATTTATGTACTGCTGAACCGGTGAACCGGTCTTAAGGGTAAATGATTTGCTTTTCTCCTGCTCTTTTCCCTTTAATATCGCCTTCACAAAATATGAATTGTCCCTGTCGAAACTGACACCTGAGTCAACAAAATCAGTAGATTCAGTGACAGGTTCTTTATTTAGCCTTAAAGGATTCTCGTTGCCGCTCTGGCGGTATACATTGAATGCAATATCATCAGGTTCGGTTCCCAGCATCCGCCAGCTGATATAAACTGAATCACTTCCCGTTGGGACTGCAATAATCCCACGGCCGAGGTTTTCCATCTGCCGCTGTGCCGTTGCATTTGTTACTGCGATGAACATAATTATTGTAAGGGCAAGATTTATTCTCATATCAGATCTGTTTTAGTTCAGATCAGCTTCGAAATTAATACTTTTTATACACCTAATACATATTATCGAGGACATCAAGGACAAGCTCGTGAACATTTCCCCGGTTTTCAATGCCCGAGGTAATACCGTACATCGCAGCTCCCATCGTGTGCTTGCCGTCATCCTCCTTTCCCATTATTCCTGAAGCGGCATGGGAAAGCTTCCTGAACCATGCTTCCGGCATCAGCCGCGACAGGCCTTTGACAAAAGAGACCAGAAAATGGGATGATGCGCTTCCGATCTTTCTCTCCTTGGCTTTTGACACAGCCAGCTTCAAGGCAGAAAGAAACTCATCGGCATGTTCTGTATGCTGATCAGCTATTGTAAGATGAAGTGCATTGGGGAACTGGATCCTGTCGAGAAACCATTTCTGATCAGACAACGCATCTCCGATTTCAAAAATGTCGAGTTTGCCGGATGTAAATGCTACAAGTCCCAGATCGGGATTGCTTATTACTCTCAGTCCCTCAATACTGTTTATTCCCGACTGGATCTTCCGGGATGTTTCAATCACGTTACCGGCCATCCTGAGATATCCTTCCATGCCCAGATTCATAAGTGTTGCCCAGGCAGCTGCAACCTGGCCTCCGCTTCTGCTCCCCGAAAATGCGGTTGATCCGTATAATCCTCCCGGCCAGTCGGTGCAGGCAAAAAACTGGTGCCTTCTGAAAGCCCTGTCACGGTATAATATCACCGAAGCGCCTTTCGGGGAGTAACCATATTTGTGAAGATCTGCAGATATGGATGTGACACCAGGAACGCGGAAATCATATCCCGGAACCGGATATCCGAGTATTTCGACAAACGGCAGGAGCATGCCGCCCATGCAGGCATCGACATGGAAGGGGATATTTCTGTCAAGTGCGATCCTGGCTATTTCCGGTATGGGATCAATAACGCCATGAGGATAGCAGGGGGCAGAAGCAACGAGAAGAATTGTTTCGGAAGTCACTGACTTGCTCATGGCTTCGGGATCCGCTCGTTTATCTTCCCTGACCGGGGTAAGGATGATTTTAACGTTGAGGAAATGGGCTGCCTTCTGGAAGGCAGGGTGAGCCGATTCAGGCAAAACGATCCCGGGAGCCTTTATCTCCGGATGCTCTGCACGGGCTTTATCCCTTGCTGTTTTGACTGCAAGGAATATGCTCTCGGTGCCGCCGGTGGTGAAGGTCCCGGCTGATTCAGGACCTCCGTGCAGCAATCCGGTAACAATGCGGACTATCTCATTTTCAAATATTTTAAGCGATTTGAAAAGAGAACTGTTCAGCGCATTCTCACTGCCAAACAACCGGTAAGCTTCCCCGGCAACTCTTACTGTTTCTTCACCGGGATGAAACACATAGCCGAATATCCTGCCCCCTTCCCAGGAAGCATCCCTCGATTTGATTTCCTGCATTTCGGTTATGAGCTCGGGTGCAGAAATCCCTTTTTCCGGTAATGATCTGATGGCTGACTTCATTGTATGATTTTAAAACATACAATAAAGTTACTCCGGATAATAATCAAAGACAACTATTTATCAGATCGTAGTGTTCCTCAGTTTTGCAGTTTTGCAGTTTTGCAGTTGAACCGCATAACCGCATAACTGCATAACCGCATAACTTTTTTTACTTTTCCCCCGCAATATCGATTATCCTGATCTCCATCGGCTTGCTCGTCCAGTCGGCAGTGAGCGTACCGAACTCCTTGAAATAGGGAGTGGCAAAATGAGCATCTATTGCAGCCTGATTCTTGTATTTCTCAACAAATATGAAATTTGTTTTTTCATACGGATCCTGGTAGAGCATATACCCAAGGCATCCTTCTTCCTTGTTCGAATTATCGATCATCATCCGGGCGGCTGAAATAAAGTCGGCTTCCTTGCCCGGCTTGATGTACACTTTTGCAGTGATCATTTTCTGATAGTCGGGAGCCTGAACAACTGTTTCCGGTTGTGATGGCTGTGCAGGTGCCTTCGGTTTGCACGAAACTCCGGCCAGGCCCAGGAGGATTGAAATGATAAGGATCTTTGTTTTCATTGTGTGGTTTATTTATGGTTTTTTGTAAATGTAATGTTTTCCGTACCTGTCAGCTTTCCTTTCTGAAGTACTACAT
>DAIUKI010000292.1:0-4234 GCA_036848255.1 Bacteroidales bacterium
AACTGCCGTATGGGTAACTGTACCGGGGGTTCGAATCCCCCTCTCTCCGCAAAGCTTGCATAAATCCCACCGCCAGGTGGGATTATTTATTTTACCGAAAGACCGTAAAAAAGCTTGCTTTTTTACGGGGATTGAGGGAAAATAAATAAAACCCGCAGGGTTTATGCAAGCTTTGCAAGGATCTCCCCCAGGGGATCACGACCGAACGAAGGGAGGTTGTAATCCCCCTGATTTACCAATCCCCAAACCCCTACATCAATATCCCCGCCAGACTTGCTGATATATACGATGCCATTGTACCACAGATCATGGCCTTGAATCCCAGTTTAGCCAGGTCAGCTTTCCGGGTCGGCGCCATCACTCCGATTCCCCCAATCTGGATCGCTATTGAACTGAAATTTGCAAATCCGCATAATGCAAAGCTTGCTATTACAATCGATTTTGCACTAAGGACGCCCTGCTGGATCATCGGGGAAAGATCGGAATATGCAACAAACTCATTGATCACCATTTTTGTTCCCATCAATGAACCCACCTCGAATGATTCCGATACGGGAACACCCATGACAATCGCAAACAAGGAGAAGAATACACCGAATACATCCTTGAGCCTGAGGCTGTTTACATCAAGACCAATGAAATCGAGCGATAAGCCCGTCCATCCCAGGAAAAGACCGAAATATCCAAGCAGTGCATCAACCAGGGCAACAAGGGCGATAACTCCAATAAGCATAGCTATTACATTTATTGAAATTGCCATTCCGTCGGATGCCCCATGCGAGATTGCCTCCATTATGTTTGTATGCTGTTTTTTAACCTCAAGCTTTACAACACCTTTTGTTTCAGATTCCTGTGTTTCGGGAAATACGATTTTTGAAATTACAAGAGCCCCGGGCGCTGCCATCAGGCTGGCAGCCAGGAGGTAGGAAGCCGGAACACCCATGGAAATATAGACTGCCATCACCCCTCCGGCAATGCATGCCATGCTGCCGGTCATCGAGGCAAGCAGTTCAGACATTGTCATCCCCGAAAGGTATGGCCTTATCATAATCTGTGCCTCAACCTGACCCACAAAGGCGCTTGCTACATTTGACAATGCCTCGCTGCCGCTTACCCTCATTGCCCAATGTACAAAACGGGCAATAACAGAAACAACCCTCTGCATGATCCCAACGTGGTAAGCCATCGAAACCAGCACGCATACAAATATTATTGTGGGGATAAGGATAAAAAGGAAAACACCGGTACTGACAATTTCGGGAGGCAGTATCTGCGAAACTTTTGTGAGATCACCGAAAATAAATGCTCCCCCCTCCTGAGAAAAATCAAGCAGCTTATTTATTGCCTTGCCGAGAAATGCAAAAATATCCTGGCCGACAGGAACCTTTAAAATAAATACTGCCATAGTAATCTGCAACAGAAGACCGGTAATTACCAGACGCAGGTTTATAGCTTTCCTGTTATTTGACCAAAGGAAAGCAAGACCAAGAATTATTATAATTCCGATAATCCCGGTAAATCGTGTCATGTGAGTTTGAATTATGTTAGAGTCGGATTCAAACCTACATTATTTTTTGATTATTCGATAGGCTTTCGGGGAAAAAGATTCTACTTGTAAACAGCAATCTGTCCGCGCCTCGGAACGGCTCTGTACAGAATCTTTGCATCAGCTTTGGGAAGCCTTAACCTGATGAAAGGGTGATATTCGGGAACCCTTAATCTTGCTGTACTTTTAAATGAGCCCCATGTATTCTTCAGCCTGTCGCTGAGATCAAAAAAGAAAAGTCCGTTTTTATCGCTGGTTACTGTATCAATAGCCTGATAAAAATAGATTCTGATCCCGTTGTCCATTTCGAGGATATAATTTACCGGCTCATAATCAGATGTATCAGGAATTACGTCAGGCTTGAACTCGGAAGTATCTTTTGGAGCCATTTTTATCATAAGAGGTTCCTTCTTTATGGTTGCAAAATCCTTTACAATGTTCATGGGGGATGCCAGCATTGATGAAATTGCGTATTCATTTCCGGACCTGAGGATCCCGCTGATTTTTATTTCGCTGATCTTTGCAGAATGAACGGCGACTCCACTGATTTCAAGCTTTGCTGTGCTGTCGGCAAGGTTAATTGTCATATATACCGAATCAGTTTCAGCCATGGTTATTCTTGCCTGCAGAAAAGCTTTTTCTTTAAGTATTCCCATGTAGGCAGAATCGGTATAAAATCTTTCATCAGTTTTATCTTCTGAATCCTGCTGCAAACCGAATTTCGCCCTGATCTCATCAAGTTTCCTCGCCGGAGCGAGAATTGACATTATGCTGAAATAAACAAGAAATACCAGGATCAGAGCTCCAATGATGATCAGTGTTATCCCATTTGCCGTAAGTCTTTTCTTTTCTGTATTATCCATAAAAAGGGGGTTCATTAAGATCAGAAAATGTAAACCTTGGAACCAATGCTGAGGGTGTTGTAGATTGCCTCAAGGTCTTCATCATTAAGCCTTACACAGCCATGAGTCACAGGCATTCCGAGAAACCTTTTGTAAAGAGTGCCATGGATAAGATATCCGTCACCAATACTCATGGCATAATCGCCAAGCACTCCGTACTCATACCTTGATGGATGATTTGCTGAAGGAATTGGCAGTCCTTCTTCAACAAATGCCCAGTCGGGCTTTCTCCATACCGGTGATGTTATCTTCCCCTGAATCAAGTATTTGCCTTTGGGGGTCTTGAAGATCCATTTTTTTTCACCTTCCGCTTTAAGCATCGTATAACTTCCCGAACTGCAAAACCCTTCCCTTATCAGTTTTTTATTCCTGTAGAGGAAAAACCTGTTGTCTGTGGTGTTTATTACAATATATGATTGTCCTGATGTGTATGAGGCATATTTTTTCGAAAGGCGTTGGATATCTCTTGCCAAAAGGGAAGTCTGCTTCTTGTAGTTCTGATCATTCTTCAATTCCTGATCATTTATGAATTTCACCTTTTGTCTGGATGTTACTTCCTGCAAGCCCGGAACCATGTAAACAATAATAATAAAAATGAAAATGACGGAAAAGAATGATGCCAGGATTACAAGAATTGTCCTGAGCGCCTTAATAAGCTTTTTATTCTCCTTTGCTTTCCGGATCCATGTTGTGACCGCGGCGATAATTACACCGGTCAGGTTAACTTCCGGCTGAGGATCGTTCGTACTTATTTTATCATCTTCCATCTCCGGTATCTTTAATCAGGAAGCTGGTCAATACTTACCATTGAACCAATAATGGTAACCGGAGTTCCCTCCTTTGCTATTTTGAATACAACGTCCATTTCAGAATTTGTCAGTGCTATGCATCCTTCGGTCCAGTCAATCCCCCTGCCACCATCGCCATGAATCTCAATCAGACTGCCTATTCTGGCACTTCGTGGCAGGGTGCCATTTGCAATTTCCTTTTTGAATTCCACTTTGTCGGTTTCATTTGGATAATCAATGAGGAGGGCTTTATGATATTTTGTCCTGCCATTGCCAAATTTCCTGACAACCTTGTACATCCCTTCAGGTGTGGCCCTGTCGTCTTTCATTCTTTTATCACCTACCCAATTTTTGCCAAGCTCAACATGATACTCATATTTTTTGACTCCGCCAAGATAAACAAGACATTTTCTGGAATACTTGTCAATTATGATTGAGTAACTTTGGTTCTGGCGTGACTCCCTGATTGTTTTATCGGCCCATTTTTTCCAGTCAGGAAAAGAGCTGAAATAATCCTGCATGTGGGCATTGGCCCAATCGTATGAATCAGTCAGCAGCAATTCAGAATCTGCAATCCTGACTTTTGACTGGGCAAAATCTCCTTTTCTATAAGCCACCTCAGCTTCCTTCAGAAGCATCCTGCCTTTTGATATTCTGCTCCATACTTCGGGGGATAACGGGTAGGAAGAGTATCTTTTGTCGATCTGGGCGGCTATATTATTTAGCTTGTCAATTTTCTGACTGAGGAACGTATTAAGGTCTGTAACATTGTTCCTGGATATTTTCGAGGCTTGTTCAGCCTTCCTGGCTGCCTGCTCTGCAAAAACTGAGACTCTCTGAAAGTCCCTGAAATAAATAAAACGTTCATTTTCCTTCTGCCAGTTTATCATTGCTGAATCATACAATGCCTTTGCTTCGCGGTAAAGGTTCTTTGAATAAGTATCGGCTTTATTTGAGGTTGCCTCTGAAAGAGCAATCCTGGCTACCTCTACTTTTTC